>NZ_JBWGPQ010000052.1:0-13198 GCF_056331585.1 Thermanaerothrix sp. | reverse complement strand
TCTTGAGCTCTTTTGTACTTAACCCTTGCAATTATTGCGATATATTTTATAATTTTCATCATGATTTATCGCTTCGCTATGATCATGGTCATGTGTCCGTGTAAGGCGCGGAGATGGCAACCGCCGGCGTAGGTTTGTGTGTTGTCCTTGTGGCTATACCGAGCGGTTGCTCTCCCCTATCCAGAGCAACCGCTTGTTTTATCTGATCGCTTTCTGGAGGTGTCTTATCATGACCAATCTAAAACCCGTTGATCATACCGCATTACGCACCAACCAAGCTACCATCATTCTACTTCTGGTGCTGGGATACGTCTTCAACCAACCCCTATTGGTGGCATTCGTAGCGTTGTTTATGCTCGGTGGCACCGTAATCGGTCGTCCAGGTTTTGGATGGCTTTATCAAGGTGTGTTCAAACCTCTGGGGATTCTCAAACCCGAGGTCCTTCAAGACAATCCCGCACCCCACCGATTTGCCCAGGGATTTGGGGGCAGCGTCGTGGCAATTGCGGCAATCGCCCATTTTGCCGGTGCCCAAACGTTGGGTTGGATCCTGGCCTGGGTTGTAGTTGGCTTGGCTGCGCTCAACCTATTTCTGGGATTTTGCGCCGGTTGCGCGGTTTATTACTTCCTTAACCGCCTAGGCGTGCCCGGCTTCACCCAAGCCCCACCTCCTGGCACGCGCCCCGGTTTCCGCCCACCACGCCAGGCATGATGAACACAGACGTTCTATTGCGGCTTCTCACAGCCCTGCTTATCCTGGGGGTAGGGATTGTCGCATTCACCCTGGTTAACCGTTGGTTGTTATGGCGAGCACGACGTGAGCTCTTAATGCCACCAGGATTTTACCTTGGGAAACCCGCCATTCTGTATTTCACCACCCCGGAGTGCGTGCCGTGTAAAACCTTGCAACGTCCTGCCCTACAGCGCGTTCGTGAACAACTGGGTGAAGCCCTACAAATTATCGAGATCAATGCTTATGACCATCCCCAACTGGCTGACCAATGGGGCGTTTTCAGCATCCCGACCACATTTGTATTGGACTCCCAAGGTCATCCCCGCTTCGTCAACCGCGGCGTGGCAAGGGAAGAACAATTGCTTCATCAAATTGCCCAAGTGACTCAGGAACGTGGTTGAGACGACCCGGGGTTGATGCCCGGCACAGGTAAAGAAGGCCATTCCAGTTCGGGGGTTCGGTTGATGAACAGCACCTGCGGCCCCTTCTCCCCCAAAAGAATCGCAGAAAGGGACGCAGGCGCAATAATTAAGCGGTGAAGGTCATCCAGCGTCATGTTGAGAAAATGTAACAATGACAAGCGGATCACATCGGCATGAGTGACACAGGCAATTATTCCTTCAACCGCCAGGCTTTCCAGCTCGGCCACAACCCGCTGCTGAGCTTCGGATAACGCTTCGCCTCCTGGAAAACGTACCCGCGAAGGCGTGGCTTGCAACACCCGCCAGAGTTGTGTTCGCTGCAATTGTTTATACGACCGTCCTTGCCATCGGCCAAAATTTATCTCATTCAGACCTGGACGGATCTCCACCTCTAATCCCAACGCACGAGCCAATGGTTGGGCAGTTTCCACCGCGCGTTCCAGAGGACTGGTATAAAGTGCCTGCACCGGCATCCCTAACAGCATCCGGGCAAGCGCCAGGGCTTGCTGCTGCCCACGTCGGTTCAGGTGCACCCCGGGCAAACGACCTGCCAGGCGGCGGTACATAACATCATTCTCGGCGTGGCGAATCAGGAGCACAATCTTGGTCATCGGCATCTTCGGGAAACAATTGGGATTTATCTGCAGCGGCCTGTGCTGCTCGCCAGCGCGCCAGACGCGCAGCGATTTCCGCCTCATAACCTTGATCTGAAGGTTGGTAGAAAATCCGCCCAACCAACTGATCCGGCAGGTATTGCTGAGGAATAAAATGCCCAGGAAAAGCATGAGGATATTGGTAGCCTTCGCCATGCCCGAACCCCTTGGCATCCCGGCTACTATCCATCAAATGGCGGGGCACTGGACCGGGCCCTTCTTCCTGTACCAAACGCTGCACCTCAAAGAATGTGGTAGCCGTATTGGACTTCGGCGCTGTGGCCAAGTAGAGGGTAGCCTCAACAATGGGATAGATACCCTCTGGCATACCTACATATTCAAACGCATAAGCAGCAGCGGCCGCTACCAGTAGCCCGTGCGGATCGGCTAGTCCAATATCCTCCCCAGCCAGGATAAGCAGCCGACGCAGGATAAAGCGTGGATCTTCACCTGCCGTAATCATGGTAGCCAACCAGTAAAGAGCCGCATCCGGGTCAGAACCGCGCACCGATTTTATAAAAGCCGAGATCGTGTCATAGTGGGCGTCGCCCTCACGCCCATAATGGATGGCACGCTGCTGAATCGCTTCCTCAGCAATCTCGCGGGTAATGTGGATCACTCCATTCGCGTCCGGTGGAGTAGTTTCAACAGCCAATTCCAGCGCATTCAATAAATTGCGCGCGTCGCCGCCCGCAGTGCGCAGCCATAAAGCCCTCGCTTCCGGGTCAATGAGGACCTTGCGCCGACCATATCCTCGCTCAGGATCATGCAATGCGCGCTCCAGCACTTGCTCCAAATCCGCCTCGCTCAAGGGCCGCAGTTCAAAGATGCGAGAACGCGAAGCCAGCGCCGGAATGACATCAAAGTACGGATTTTGGGTGGTTGCGCCAATCAGAGTGATTAAGCCGCTTTCAACGTGCGGAAGCAGGGCGTCTTGTTGCGCCTTATTCCAGCGATGTACTTCATCAATAAAGAGGATCGTGCGGCGACGGTACAGTTTGCGCCGTTCGGTGGCCTCTTCAATCACCTTCCGTAAGTCGGCCACACCAGCCAGTACCGCCGAAATGCGCTCAAAGTGGGCTTCGGTATGACGAGCAATGACCTGCGCCAGGGTGGTTTTACCGCTTCCTGGCGGCCCGTAGAGAATGATAGAAGTCATCAAGTGATCAGCCTCGATGGCACGGCGCAATAATCGCCCCGGCCCAATGATATGATCTTGCCCTACGATTTCGTCCAGGGTACGGGGACGCATCCGCACGGCAAGCGGTGCTTCGGTGCTCATATCTTGTTCCATGGCATGATTAAACAAATCCATGTTTTCATTTTAACATATCTAGCCTCAGAGGCTATCCTTGAACACCTTTTTGGAATAGAATAGAAGGGCACATAACAAAGCCGGTGATAACGATTACTCACGCTTCCCCAACTCTGTTATAACTCCGCAGGGGGAGAGTATAATCTCACCTTTGCTGTACCATCACCAGATTTGAGGCATGATTGGATTAACCAATGGCCTACCCACCTCTCCTCTTGCTTATCTCGACGTATGCGCTTTATGCGTTCCTTTCGATTATTTGTAACACAGCGGATGCACCTCACCCAATTACCGACGTAACGATTCATCATATCATCAACTTGATCCTGCCCGATTGGCAAACGTTACAGCCTTATGTTTTCGCCGCCGGGCTGCTGACTGGTTTATTACTGCTCAGTTTGATCGCCTTATTGGAATTGCGTCGCCGCCTGAACCAGCGCACAAATGCACTGCGCCACAGCGAATCCCGTTATCGCACGTTGGTAGAAAACGCCACAGAAGGAATTCTCGTCATCACGGGTGCAGAGGGGCAAATCGTTTTTGCCAACCCCATGGCTGCCGAGATTCTGGGGCAACCCCTGGTTACGCTGGAAGGATTATCCGTCGCCAATCTGATTCATCCTGAAGATCGCGAACCTGTTATGACGCGTTATTCCGCCCGCCTCCAAGGGGAAAATCCGCCCCCGCGTTATATCATCCGCGTGATAACTGCGCGTGGCGCCACCCGTTGGTTGTTGCTCCATGCCGAGCGCATTAACTGGGAAGACCAACCCGCCGTTCTCGTCATGTTCTCCGATATTACCGAACGCCAGGAAGCCGAGTTCTACGTCAACGAAAAACTACGCCAAATGGCAGCCCTGCGGGCTATTGACACCGCCATCATCAACCACACCGAGATGACCACCGTCCTGACCACCATCCTCCGGGAAGCGCGTGCAGTCATTCCCATGGATGCGGCGGCACTCTGGCTCCTCGATCCAGAGCAAAAGTACTTGAATTTGGTTGCGGCGGAGGGCTTTCAACATCTTCAACCCCAATTCCAACGCTCACTGAGCCAGGATCCATGGGCTTGTGAGGTAATCACCACTCGCAGACCGTTTCAACTTCTAAAATTAGATGTACACGCTCTTCCTTCCGAGATTCGGAACTTGTACCAGATGGAAGGTTTTCAGGCCTATCTGACTGCCCCGTTGGTTGCGCATGGCAAGATTTACGGTCTCTTTGAGCTTTTCTACCGTTCGCCGCTGGAGACCCCTCCTGATTGGCTTCCCTTCTTTGAGAATCTGAGCACCCAAACCGCTGTGGCGGTAGAGCACGTACGATGGTTTCAAGCCCTACAAGACGCCAACCGCCGCCTCACCCAAGCCTATGAAGCCACCATCGAGGGCTGGGCTGCCGCGCTAGAGTTACGTGATGGCAGTCTGAGCGGGCACTCCCGCCGTGTTGCCGAGTGGAGCGTGGCTCTGGCCAAAACCCTTGGGCTGGAAGGGGAGACCTTGTCTCATATCTGGTATGGAGCCCTGCTCCACGATATTGGGAAGATGGGTATTCCAGATGCTATCCTGCAAAAAGAAGATGATCTCACCCCCGAAGAATGGGATCTCATGAAACGCCACCCGGAATACGCGTTACGTTTTCTGGAGGGAATCGAATTCCTAAGACCTGCTTTGGACATCCCTTATTACCATCACGAACGGTGGGATGGAAGCGGTTACCCTAAAGGCTTGCGTGAAGAACAGATCCCTCTTGCCGCGCGCATCTTTGCCGTGGTAGATGTTTGGGATGCCTTACGCACACCCCGCGTCTATCGTCCTGCCTGGGATGACCACACCATCGCCGAATATTTGCGTCGCGAGAGCGGGCGCCTTTTCGACCCCTACATAGTAAGCAAGTTCCTCTCTCTGTTGGAAAACCAGGGCTATATTACACGTTTGCAATGGTCAAAAAACTAGTCCGGTGTCTGACACTAGGGATCCTGGGCCTGGGATGGCTGGGAATGATCCTGTCTTGCCAGTCCATCCTTCCCCCACCCCCACCTGATGAGGTCTTAACGACAACCTCTTCCCCTGCCGGTCTCGAGCCTAACGCTTTTTACACACCCTCTCCTGCCACTCTTTCCACACCAACGTCCAGCATAACGCCCACTCCTTGTACCGCAGGAAGGGTGGAAACCTACACCATTGAACCCACCCCTATTGGTAAGCCCTTACGGTTCCGGGTTTATCTTCCACCTTGTTATGACTCCCACGCCACGCCGGGTTACCCCGTGCTTTACCTTCTCCACGGCCAAGGCAGCGATGAAACTCTTTGGATGGATTTAGGCCTCCCCCAACTTGCAGATCAGTTGATGGGACGTGGTCAGATCCCTCCGTTCCTCATCGTGATGCCCTACGAGGAATATGCACTCCGTGACCCTCAACAATCAACCTTTGGCCAGACGATTGTTGAGAACCTCATCCCCTGGGTGGAAGGTCATTTCGCCGTCTGCCTCGGCCCAGGTTGCCGTGCATTGGGCGGCATCTCCCGCGGCGCCGGATGGGCAATCCATATTGCCATTCAACATCCAGATTTATTCGTTGCCATCGGTGCGCATAGTGCGGCGCCCTTCTGGGGTGATGATTTACGCCTCTATTACCGCACCACCGACTATCCTCCCGAGCGATGGCCGCGCTTTTACTTCGACAGCGGTGCGCAAGATCGCTATCTCAAACCGGCCCAGGCATTCGTCAATCGTCTTGTCGAACTTGGCATATCCCATGAATGGCATCTCAATCTTGGGGAACATGATTTTGCGTATTGGCAGAATCACCTTGAGGATTATCTCAGGTGGTATGCCATTCAGTGGCAGATGTCTAGTCCCTAATCATTCACCAAGGGCTAAAAAGCGGGGGTAAGGTTGTGCTATAATCTCCCCCTAGCAAGTCTTTTTTAAGGGAACTGAGGGCATATGTTCAAGAATCTGATTCGGGTGCTAAGCGGCGATCCAACGCGGCGAGAACTCAATCGTCTCACTCGCCTGGTGGAACGCATCAACGAACTAGAAAAAACGTTTGAATCCTATAGTGATGACGCACTACGTGACCAAACCGAGGTGTTTCGCCGCCGATTGCGCGAAGCCACCTCCGGTATTGAAGATGCGCAGGAACGCTATCAGGCTGAGCAGGTCGCACTGAATGAGATTCTGCCTGAAGCCTTCGCGGTTGTTCGCGAAGCGTCCAAGCGCACGTTGGGGTTGCGCCATTACGATGTGCAACTTATGGGTGGCATCGTCCTCCATGAGGGCAAAATCGCTGAGATGCGCACTGGCGAAGGTAAAACGTTGGTGGCGACCCTACCACTTTACCTCAACGCACTCACCGGGCGCGGCGTGCACCTCGTCACCGTCAACGATTATCTGGCACGACGTGATGCGCGCTGGATGGCGCCCATTTACGATTTACTAGGGCTCAAGGTCGGCGTCTTGCAAATGGCCGCGCGCACCGAGAACGGCAAAAAAGCCTTCCTGATTGATTTGGAAAAATCCTCGCCTTTTGAGGACCAGCACCAGTTGCGCCTGGTGGATCGGGCTGAAGCTTATCGCGCCGATATCGTTTACGGCACCAACAGCGAGTTCGGGTTTGACTACCTGCGTGATAATCTCGCCATGCGCCTGGAAGATCGGGTACAACGCGGTCATTATTATGCCATCGTGGATGAGGTGGATAACATCCTCATTGACGAAGCCCGCACGCCGTTGATCATCTCCGGCCCAGCGGCTGAAGAGACCGAGTGGTACGTGCGCATGGCGCAAGTGGTACGCCAGTTGCACGAAGAAGATTATGAGATCAACGAACGCGATCGCACCGTTACCCTGACCGAAGTCGGTAAAGCCCATGTGGAAGCCCTTTTAGATATGGCGTTGGGTGATCCCGACCGCCCTGAAGACATTACGCCAGAGCAAGCTCGCATCCTGGGCTACCTGGAACAAGCGCTTAAGGCGCAATTCTTGTTCAAGCGCAATAAAGATTACATTGTCCAGGGCGGCAAGGTCATTATTGTGGATGAATTTACCGGACGTCTGATGCCCGGGCGACGCTGGTCTGAAGGCCTGCACCAGGCGGTTGAAGCTAAAGAAGGCGTTCGGGTCGAGCCCGAGAACGTCACCTACGCCACCATTACGATTCAGAATTACTTCCGCATGTACCAGAAACTGGCCGGTATGAGCGGCACGGCGGTCACCGAGGCTGAAGAATTCAGCAAAATCTATAAATTAGAGGTCATGCCCATCCCGACCAACTTGGAATACCTGGCCATGCAGCCTGACTCGCCGCTGATGGAAATTACCGCTAAGGACGAAGACGGTTATAAATTCACGTATTATGCGCACCGTGATGATCCGCTCAAGCGTCCCGTCTATTGGAAGCGCAAAGACTATCCTGATGTTGTCTATCGCACTGAGGAAGCCAAACTGCGTGCCATTACCCTGGAAATTCTTCGTTATCATGTGTTAGGGCGTCCACTTCTGGTCGGTACAACCTCGGTCGAGCATTCCGAACGGCTTTCACAGCGCCTACAACCTGAACTACTACGTCGCCTGATGCAAGTTCTACTGGTGCGCCAGGCCTGGCTGGAAAAACATAACCGGCAGGAAAGCGAAACGGCAATACCGGAATTGCAGTTCCTCAACAAACCCCTCCCGGAACTCAACGTTGGGGAGTTGCGTCAGTTTGCGCGTAGCGTGGGGATCACCTCCCTCAATCCTGAGGATGCAGGTAACTTGGAGCGCCTAATATCATGGCTAGGCGTGCGCGAAGAAGATCGCCCCCGCCTGATTCGGGTTTTGCAGGGGGGTATCCCCCATCAGGTGCTCAATGCCCGTAAACACGATGAAGAATCCCAGATCATTGCCCGCGCTGGTGCCTATGGTGCTGTAACCATTGCCACCAACATGGCTGGTCGCGGTGTGGATATCAAACTGGGTGGTGAACTGCGCGAGGAAGTTATCCGTGATGTCGTGCGTGTCTTGCGTCGCAATGGATTCGCCAACGCATACGAGATGAGCAACGAGGAACGCCGGCAAGCATTACAAGGGTTGCGTGAAGAACAATATGGTATTTATGCCGAGGCTGTCCACGCCTTCCTAAAGTACATGGATGAGATGGAAAAAGTGCGCGCTCTGGGAGGCTTGCATGTCATCGGTTCGGAGCGCCACGAAGCGCGCCGTATTGACAATCAGTTGCGCGGGCGCGCTGCGCGTCAGGGCGATCCAGGTTCATCGCGCTTTTATCTTTCCCTCGAGGACGACCTAATGCGCCTCTTCGGCGGTGAGCAAGTTGAAGCCATGTTGCGCCGCTTCAACTTTGACGAAAGCCTGCCCATTGAGCACGGCTTGGTTTCACGCATCGTTGAGCAATCGCAAACCCGAGTCGAGGGAATGAACTTCGACGTACGCAAGCATTTGCTGGAATACGATGACGTATTGAACCTGCAGCGCAAACGTATCTATGCCCAACGCGATCGCGTCTTCACCAAGGAAGACCTCAGTGAAGACGTCACCGAGATGCTACGGAGCGAAATTCAGGCGCGTGTCCCTGCCGCTCTGCGTGATGCTGAAGGCCCCTGGCGCTTGCTCGCTTATCTCGAAGAGATTCAGCCCCCTATTGACGCCAACGGCCTCTATCACCCCTCATATACCCTGCGCCTCGTATTAAATCAACTACGCCAACGCCTACCCGAGGGCGCTGTCAGCCGCGAGCAATTGATCACCGCACTGCTAGAGATTGCCCAGCAAGCCCTGGAAGCCGAACACGAGCATCTCTATCACATTGTGGAAAACCTGCTGGAACGGGCCGAGGAAACCTTCGAGGCACAATTAAGTGAGCGCCTCGAAGCACTCTCTACCTTCTTTGAAGGATTGGAAGATCGCCTGGCTGAAAGTGAAACCCCGCCTCGCCCGCAGGCATTGCTGGAGGAATTACAATCGCTGGTGCGCACTCCATTCCGCCTCACCCCCGAACAGCAGCGCCGCCTGGTCGCCGATGAGGATGGTCGTGAAGATCTAGAGTCCGTGCTGCGCGAACAAATCGAAACCCACCTTCAGAGCACCGCGCTCAACCGCCTTCTAGGGGCGTTGCAACAACGGGTAGAAAACTGGACCTTGCGCCCGGTGGACGTGTTAGGCCTCACTTGGGACGACGTTCGACGCCAAGTGTTGGACGCCCTGGAAACGGCGTTTGACCTGCGCCTGAACCAACTCATTGGCGAGGAAGGGCAAATCCGGCGCGACCTGAATACGGCTCTTGAGAAAGCCAGTGGTAACCTTCTCATTGATGAACGGGGGTTAATGGGGTTGCTGCTTCTTATGATGCAAGGCACACGTCTGGCGTTTGATCGTCGCACCCATCGCCGCGGTCAAATGCGCTACTTGCGCCTTACTTACATCTACTACGCAGCACGATTGCTGGCCGATCAATCCTCTCAGGCACTCACCGCTGACATCTTGGACCATCTTGAAACGGCCCAAGAGGTTTTGCGCCATATTTACGGACGGTTTGAATTCAACCGCCTGGCTCAAACTCAAACCACCGTGGGCCAGTTGCACCCCAAAATCCTAGAACGCCTAAGCGCCGAGTACGGCGAAGACTACGTTGAAGCGCTCCGTAGTCGGCTCTTGGAAGAGTTGGGTGATGCTGATCGCGAAAACATCACTGAGATCCTGGGTTGGCGCTTACAAAACGAAATTTATCGTGATCTTTTGCTCGGCGTCATCTCTCAAATGTGGGTAGACTATTTGACACGCATTGAAGCCCTACGCGTCTCGATTGGCTTAGAGGCCTATGCCCAACGTGACCCTCTGGTTCAATATAAGAGTCGCGCTTCTGAGATGTTTGAAGAATTACTAGGTGAAATTCGCGCCGGTGTGGTGACCCGTATGTTCACCGCCCAACCTACCCGCAGCATGACCGCCACCGTAGAACGCGAACGAGTAGAACTCACTTCCGACACCACGGTATCGGCACCTGCCAATCAACCTGAATCGGCAGCCACGCGCAAGAAACGGCACCGTCACTAATCTCTCTAAATCTTATCGGCGAGGGTTGCCAATCACGTTATTCACCTTTATAATGAGAACAATCTTTTCAGGCGGAGTATTTGAATCGTATGAACTATCATGAGACCTCATCGGAGCAGGGGGTGTTCCCCGAAAACCATGCTAATGACAACAATATGGCCTCCCTCTTGGAGCAGAGTCTGGGTATTGATTTCCCTAAACGGGGTGAGATTCGCGAAGGTGTAATCGCCAGCATTAATCCCGAACAAAAACAGATTTTGGTTAGTGTAGGCACAAAATCTGAGGGTGTCATCAGTGGGCGTGAATTTGAGCAAATTCCCCACGACGAACTAGCAAACCTTGAAGTCGGCCAACGCATTCCCGTGTACGTCCTCGACCCAGAAGATCAGAATGGGAACGTAGTGCTTTCCTACACACGTGCCCGCGATGAAGTCGCCTGGCGCGAGGTAGAAGAACTGCTCCGTTCCAAAAAACCGGTGCACTCCAAGATTGTGGGCTACAACAAGGGTGGCCTGATCGTGCCCGTGAGCGGCCTGCGTGGCTTCTTGCCAGCCTCTCAGGTCAGTCTCACCCGCCGCGCTATGGCTACCGGCGATTCCCCTGAGGAACGCTGGGGCAAGATGATTGGGCAGGAAATTGATGTGGTTGTCATCGAGGTGGATCGGGAACGCCGCCGCCTGATCGTCTCAGAACGCGCCGCCAGCACCGAGACGCGCGAATCTATCAAGGAACGCGTGATCGAAGAATTACAAGAAGGGCAAGTTGTCACAGGGCGAGTTACCAGCTTGGCCGATTTTGGTGCCTTTGTCAATATCGGTGGCGCCGATGGTCTGGTACATCTCTCTGAAATCTCCTGGGATAAAATCAATCACCCGAGTGAGGTGCTCAAAGTCGGGGATGAGGTCCAGGTCAAGGTCATTTCCATTGACCGCGATAAAAAGCGCATTGGCTTATCCATCCGCCAACTTCAGGAGGATCCCTGGGTACGGCGGGTCTCAAAGTACAAAGTAGGTCAACTGGTCGAAGCAAAAATCACCCGCCTGACAAAGTTCGGTGCCTTCGCGCAAATTGAAGGCCAGGAAGATCTGGAAGGTCTGATTCATGTCTCCGAATTGAGCGAGAAACGCGTGGAACACCCCAAAGAGGTGCTGAAAGAAGGTGAAATTGTCACCTTGCGCATTATCCGCATTGATCCCGAAAATCATCGCATAGGGTTGAGCCTACGACGAGTGGATTCAATGGCATACGCGGATATTGATTGGTCTGCACTAGAAGAAGTTATCGAAGAGGTTGACACCTCAAGCGAAGAAGACGAGTCATCATCAACCGCTGAGTCCACAGCAGCCTGAACGACAACGCCAAAATGGGGGAGCGCACACGTTTTGTGTGCGCTCCTTGCATCCAGGCACCTCCCCATGACATTACTCATTGACGGACATCAAGATATTGCCTACAACGCCCTGACGTTTGGGCGGGATATCCGCCGCTCCGCCCTGGAAACCCGCCAGCGCGAGGCCAACACCTGGATCCCCGCTGCAACCGGTGAGACATTATTGGGTTGGCCCGAATACCAACAAGCCCAGGTAGGGCTGATTCTTGCCACGATCTTCCTCACCCCGGCCCGCTACAAAGCCGGCAATTGGGAAACCCAGGCTTATGAGACCCCAGACGAAGGACACCGCCTGGCCCAAGCCCAACTGGCCTGGTACCGAGAGTTGTTTGAGCGCGATCCGGACCTTTTCCGTCCGGTAACCAGCCGCAGTGATCTTGAGACCGTGGTACGTCCTTGGCAGCAGAACCCTGCCCGCTACCCCGACCTCACCCATCCGGTAGGACTGATGCTCACCTTGGAGGGTACCGAGTGGATGCAGACGCCGGATGAATTAGCCCAATGGTACGATCACGGGGTTCGCCTGGTGGGCATGGTCTGGGCGGGGGATGAACGCTGTGGTGGAATGTATTACCGCGGCGGGTTAAGCCGGGAAGGCCGGCGTTGGCTGGCAGCACTGGCAGAACTGGGCTTTATCCTGGATATCACTCATATGAGTGAAGCCGCAGCGCTGGCTGCGCTGGAACGTTACGAAGGGGTTGTGGTCGCCTCACACAGCAATGTGCGTGCCTTACTCTCCGAAGATCCCTATGAGCGGCATCTCTCTCCCCCACAAATTCGAGAACTGATCCAGCGGGATGGTCTGATTGGCGTCCTCCCCTTCAATCGCTACTTGCGCCCCGAATGGAAAAACGGCGATCCACGTGAGCAGGTGCGGTTAGAGCACTTAATCGCCCACATTGATGCCATCTGTCAAGCCGCTGGTGATGCCTATCATGTAGCGCTGGGAAGCGACTTTGACGGTGGTTTTGGTTATCCGGCTGTCCCACTGGAGATCAACACCATCGCCGACTTGCCCAAACTGGCCGAGGGTTTGGCTCAACGTGGTTATACTTCCACCGATATTGCGGCCATCTTTCACGCCAACTGGCAACGCATTTTAGAACGTGCCTTGCCGGAGTAAGCCCACCCATGACCAAAAGCCCTATTTCACAACTTGAAACCCAAGTCAGCCAAGAACCCCCTACTAGTCCCTTACCGTATTCGCGGCGGCGGATTCGCCTGGGATTGTCCCTAACCCTGGCAGGCTTTGTGATCTTCTTGATTGGGGCACGCCCTAGCCTGTTCGGCCTGGACCGCAGCCCCGTAATCGGCTTCGTCCAGATTGCCGTCTTCTTAATTGGGTTGGCCATCATTTGCCTGGGCGGATACATTGCTCTAATGGCACTGTGGAAAAACCGCCAACCCAGCATCGCCGCCGATATCGGATTACGCTTGGTTAGCACAGGATACGTTATCGCCGTTTTCTCCGGAATGGCGGATGTGTTCGGTGCCGGGAGCCATCCCTTACCCGGCGTGCCCTACTTCGGCCCCTGGCAAGCCCGGGGCGTAGAGATCGGTCAGGCGATTATCGCGCTGGGATTTCTGCTCCTCATCCCTTACCGGCAGTCAAACCCTGAATCATCCTCCCCAAC
>NZ_JBWGPQ010000051.1:0-13400 GCF_056331585.1 Thermanaerothrix sp. | reverse complement strand
AAGCCCCGCGCGATGATACGTCTTAATGCCCTGGCGGGCATTCGATGATTCTGACCGCAGACATCTAGACAACTGAAAGTGGGAGAAATCTCGCTTCTCCTGGCCCGATTCACGGGCTAATGTGGGAGAAATCGCCCGTGCTAAGGGCTGCTTTTCACCCTCAAGTGGGAGATTTATGTTCAACCCTTGAATTTTGCGTACCCCCCTCCCGTTTTGCCCCATTTTGGACTCATTTTTGAGGGGGGGTACGCAAAAGTGATCTATTTCACAATCACAACCCTGACGGGCATTCAATGCATATGTTACAGGGTGTCCCCGAATGCTCCGGTGCTCCTCTCGACCTATGCACATGTTAAGGTGCAGCGCAGGTTGTTTTTATTATAGGGATTTTCCCGCATTAAATCAAGCGCCGAGTGGGGGAATTTTGGAAAAATCGCCTGGTTTTCTGCCGCCGGGTGGGGTGAGGCGGGGGTTGGCCCCGCGCGCCGGGCACGCCGCGGTTCGTCCCGGGCTGAAACTCTCTTTCTTGTCAACTCCTCACTTTAACGAGGGTTGGGCTCATTCATCCGGCTTTTCCCTCGTTAAAGATGCAGGTTGTAAGCGCCGCATGTTTGTGGCATCCTTGGGACGCAAGATAGAACATAATTTCTATCCCCAGGAGGCCTATGGAGCAACCCCTTTCCCCCACTCCCCCCAAACGCCGCCGCAGCGGTGCCCTCAGCGACGAAATCCGCCTCTTGCGCACGCTGGTGCGCCGGGTGGAGGCCCTGGCCGATGAGGGCCGCACCCTGGGCGAGATGCTCTCCATTGTCGAAACGCTTGCCCGCGCCAGCGCCCATCTTGCCGCCTTGCTCAAAGCCGAGCGCCAACTCGAAAGCGGTCAGACCATGGCCGACCTGCTCAACCAGATGCTGGACGAGGTCATTGCCGAGATGCAAGCCAACGGCCAGCCGGCGCCCTGAGGTGCAGCATGGATGACGCGCGCGCCCTCACCCTGAAGAAACTTCTGCTTGATCCGGTGCTGTTCATCCGCTATGCCTCGGGCTTGCGCCTGCGCCGCTACCAGGAAGCGGTCGTGCGCGCGGTGGTGGATTCTGTTCTGCACGGACGCGGGCTCAGCCTGGTGGTGATGTTCCCGCGCCAGGCGGGCAAGAACGAGTGTCAGGCGCAGATCGAAGCCTACCTGCTGACCCTGCTGATGCAGACCGACGCCGAGATCGTCAAGATCAGCCCAACGTGGAAGCCCCAGGCGCAGAAC
This sequence comes from Thermanaerothrix sp., assembly GCF_056331585.1. Taxonomy (NCBI): domain Bacteria; kingdom Bacillati; phylum Chloroflexota; class Anaerolineae; order Anaerolineales; family Anaerolineaceae; genus Thermanaerothrix; species Thermanaerothrix sp. Next base: position 12,142 of record NZ_JBWGPQ010000051.1, on the reverse strand, counting down.
GCCATGCGCCGCCTGGAGCGCGTGCTTCAACACAACCGCCTCACCGCCACGTTGTGGCAGCGCGAATCTGGCTACATCTACCGCGTCGGGCGGGCGCGCATCCTCTTCCTCTCCGGTGCGCCCGAAGCCAACATCGTCGGGGCAACCGCCAACACCCTGCTTGAGGTAGATGAGGCCCAAGATGTGAGCCCGGCCAAATACGATAAGGACATCGCTCCCATGGCCGCTTCGACCAACGCCACGCGCGTCTTTTGGGGCACCGCCTGGAGCCACGAGACCCTGCTGGCACGGGAACTGCGCGCTGCTGCCGCCGCCCAAGCCGCCGATGGCCGCCGCCGCGTCTTCCACCTCAGCGCCGAGGAGGTCGCCGCCGAGGTGCCGGCCTACGGGCGCTTTGTGGCTGAACAGGTCGCGCGCTTAGGGCGCCAGCACCCCCTCATCCGCACCCAGTTTTACAGCGAAGAAATCGAGACCGAAGGCGGGCTGTTCCCACCCGAACGCCGCACCCACATGCAGGGGACGCATGCCCTCAGCCTCACCCCCCAGCCGGGGCAGATCTACGCCTTCCTGCTCGATGTGGCCGGTGCCGATGAGGGGCTGGCCGAAGGCGAGAGCCTGCACTATCCCCGGCGCGACCACACCGCGCTCACCGTGGTGGAAGTAGACCGCAGCACGCTGGACGATCCCGCCCGCCGCGCCCCCACCTACCGCTGTGTCTTCCGCCAGGCCTGGGTGGGGGTCAAACATCCGGTGATCTACGACCAGGTGGCCGAGCTGGCGCGGCGCTGGGCCGCGCGCTACCTTGTGGTGGATGCCACCGGGGTCGGTGCCGGGCTGGCGGCTTTTCTGGAACGCGCCCTGCCCCGGCGGGTCATCCCCTTCCAATTCAACGCTGCCAGCAAGAGCCGCCTGGGCTGGGCTTTCCTCAGCCTGGTGGATGGCGGACGCTGGCAGGAACCGCAACTGCCCGCCGAGCCGGTCCTGCCGCTCTTTGCCGGCGCCGAGGCCGAGGCGCTCAACACCGCCGTGGGCCACTGCCGCCGCTTCTGGCAGCAGGTGGCGCACTGCCGCTACACCCTCCAACCCGGCCCGCAGAAACACCTGCGCTGGGGGGTGCCCGAGGGCTACCGCCTGCCGGGCGAACGCGAGTCCCTGCACGATGACTGGCTGATCTCCGCCGCCCTGGCGGCCCTGCTGGATGCCCAGCCCTGGGGCGCGGGTGGCGAGGCCCTGATCGTGCCCGCCCGCGACCCTCTGGCTGACCTGGATCTCGGTTTTTGAAAGGAACTCGGACCATGCCCCCTTCATCCTCTGTCCCTCGTTCCACCTGGTGGGAGCGCCTGCGCCGCCGCCCCACCCCCGCCCAGCGCCAGGCGCTGACCACCCCGGCCGAATGGCGCGATCCCTGGGAAGGGCCCCTGCTCACCACCCGCGACCGTGGCTTGCCCGACCGCTGCACCAGCCTGGAGCAGGCGCTGGAAGCCTGGCGGGTCAACCCGCTGGCGCGCCGCATTGTCGAACTGACCACCCAGTACGTGGTCGGCGGGGGGATAGCGGTGAGTTGCCCCCATGCCCCTACCGCCCGCTTCTTGCGCGCCTTTTGGGAGCACCCGCTCAACCGCATGGCCGTGCGGGTGATGGAATGGTGCGATGAACTGACCCGCAGTGGCAACCTCTTCATCCTGCTTTCCACCGATGCCGCCGGGATGAGTTACGTCCGCGCCGTCCCTGCCAGTGAGATCGCCGAGATTCGCGCCCGCCCCAACGACCTCGATCAGCCGCTGGCGTTCTGGCCGCGCAGTGGCGCCGAGGGTGCACCGCCGCTCACCCCCTGGCCGGCCTACGACGCCACCAGCGATGCCCCGCACCGCGGCGGTGGCTTTGCCCCGGCCATGCTCCACTACGCCATCAACCGTCCGGTTGGCTCGCAGTGGGGTGAATCCGACCTGGCGCCACTCTTGCGCTGGCTCAGCCGCTACAGCAACTGGCTGGAAGATCGCGCCCGCCTCAACCGCTACCGCACCGCCTTCCTTTACGTGGTGCGCGCCCGCTTCGGCAGTGAGGGGGAACGTCTTGCCCGTCAGCAGCGCCTCAACGCCACCCCACCCCCGCCCGGCTCGATTTTGGTGACGGATGAAAGCGAGACCTGGGAGGTGCTGGCGCCCAAGTTAGAGGCCGATGACGCTGGGCAAGACGGCCTGGCCCTCAAAAAGATGATCGCTGCCGGTGCCGGCCTGCCCCTGCACTTTCTGGCTGAGCCAGAATCGGCTACCCGCACCACCGCCGAAGCCGCCGGCGGGCCGACCTACCGCCGCTTTGAGCAGCGCCAGCGCTTCTTCCTCTGGCTCTTGGGCGACGTATTGCGCGCGGTGGTGCGCCGCCGCGCCCTGGTTGACCGCGCCCTGCCGCCACGCCAACGCGTGGACCCTGAGGCCGAGATCACCCTGCACGGGGCCGACCTCTCGGCGCGTGATAACGTCGCCCTGGCCTTAGCCGCCAACCACATCCTGGCCGTGCTGGGCGAACTGCGCGACCGTGCCCTGATTGACGATGCCGAGGTACTGCGCCTGGCTTATCGCTTCTGCGGTGAAACGGTGGACATCGCTGACCTGCTGGCCCGCGGGCGCGCCGCCGGCCCGACCGCCACCCCTTTCCGCCGCCCGCCCACCCCCAGCGGTAAGGTGGATTTGCTCAGCGGCGACCCGAAATAACCCCCTCTTGGAGCGCTCTATGCCCGAAACTTCCCCAACGACCCATTCTCACGTAACCTGGCAGGCGCACCTTAGCGCCACCCCCAGCACCGGCTTTGAGATCCTGGCCATCACCGCCGGTGAGGGCAACGGCTGGCGCTTCAGCCCGCAGGTGCTCCAGGCTTCCCTGCCCCTGTGGGAAGGCGTGAAGTGCTTTGTGGATCACCGCACCGGCCCCCGCTCCTTGCGCGACCTGGCCGGGGTGGGCGAGAGCCCCACCTACGACCCCCAGGCTCAGGGCATCCGGCTACGCCTGCGCCCGCTCGGCCCGGCTGCCGACCTCCTCGAACGCCTGGGCGAGCAGGTGCTGGCCGACCCGCTTCCCCGCCCCGCGCTGGGCTTTTCCGCCGACCTGATCTTCACCGCCGAGGGCCGCCAGGTAACCCGCATTGTGCGCGTGCTCTCGGTGGACCTGGTGCTCGACCCGGCCCGCGGGGGTACCTTTGTGCGCCGCCTGGCCGTGGCAACCCTTTCTACCTCTGACCCCCGAAAAGGAGATCCCATGGACGATCCAACCACCCCAATCCCCCAACCGCAGCCCCAACCCCAACCCACTCCCGCCCCCAGCGCCGAGGTGCTCTGCCAGCACCTGCTGGAAAGCGCCCTCGCCGCTGCCCACCTGCCCCCGGCGCTCACCGCTCAGGTGCGGGCGCGCTTTCAGGGGCGCACCTTCGCCCCCGCCGAACTGCAAACCGCCCTGGCCGAGGCGCATCACCTGGTTGCCAGCCTCAACCCGGCGGGGGTGGTGCAGGGCACGCCGCGGGTTGAAGGCATGGCCAGCAGCGAAGATCAGATCACCGCGGCGCTGTTTGACCTGCTGGGCGTGGAGCGCCCGCCCGAACTGCGCCCCCTGCACGTGGCGCGCCTCAGCGGCATCCGCGAACTCTATCTGCGCATGACCGGCGATCAGGACTTCCGCGGCGGCTACGATGCCGAGCGGGCGCAGTTTGCCACCACGGCCGATTTGCCCGGCGTGCTGAAGAACGCGCTCAACAAACTCATCCTGGCCGAATGGCAGGAACTGGGGCGCTCCGGCTACCGCTGGTGGGAGCCCATCGTCAGCGTGGAGCACTTTTCCACCCTGCATCCGGTCAGCGGGGTGCTGGTGGGCGAGGTCAGCGCCTTGCCCACGGTAGCCGAGGGCGAAGCCTACCCCGCGCTCAGCCTGCGCGATTCCACCGAGGTGGGCAACTGGGTCAAAGCCGGCGGCTACATTGGGCTGACGCTGGAGATGTTCGAGCGCGACGAGACGCACAAACTACGCCAGGTGCCGCGCAAACTGGCCAACGCTGCCTTGCGCCGCCTGTCGGGGCTGGTAGCGGCGGTCTTCACGGCTCAGAACGGCGTCGGCCCGCAGATGGCTGATGGCTACCCCGTGTTCGAAGCGCCGCACCACGCCAACCTGGGCAGTGCCGCGCTCTCAGCCGCCGCCTGGGAAGCCGCCAGCGCCGCGATCTACGAACAGCGCCTGCTCAGCCCGGAAGGGAGCGCCGGGCCGAAACTGGCGCTGGATGCGCGCTACCTCCTGGTGCCGCGCGCCCTGCGCCTGACCGCCATGCGTATCCTCTACCCTGCCTTTGAGCGCGAGGTCAACATCTTCTCTGAGAACCTGCAGCGCGGCCAGTACGGCGATGTCATCACCGTGCCCGAGTTCGAGGATGCCAACGACTGGGCGGCGGTCGCTGACCCGCGCCTGGCGCCGGGCATCATCATTGCCGAACGCTTCGGCCTGCTGCCCGAGATCATCCTCGCCGATGATCAGCACAGCGGCGCCCTTTTCACCCACGATGAGGTACGCCTCAAGGTGCGCCACTGGTGCTCGGTCTTCGTCGCCGATTACCGCCCGCTCTACAAGAGCAACGTCACAGCCTGATCCACCGCGGGGAGCGGTGCCCCCGCGCCGCTCCCCGTTCCACCCTTCACGGAGGTTCACCATGGATTGGAAAACCCAACTAGGACATCTGCTGCGTTCGCGCAAGTTCTGGGTGCTGCTGGCTTCGCTGGCGACCATCGCTGCCGGCCTTAGCAGTGGGCAACTGGATATCTGGCAAGCCGTGCAAGCCACCATCGCTGCGCTGGCGGTGTATTCCACCGGTGTGGCCATCGAAGATGCCGGACGCGCTCGCCCGACGGAGCCGCCTCATGACCGCCCCACGCCCTAACCCCCGCCGCCGCACCCCGCCCGTGCCCCTGCGCGAAGCGCTGGCACGCCTGGGCATCCCCCCCGCCGAGGTGCAGGCCTGGGCGCGCCGCCCCGATGGGCAGATCGTCCTGCGCCTGACCAACGGCATGAAACTGGTGCTCAAGCCGGAGGTGACATCATGACCTGGGAAGATGCTGCACTGGGCGTGGACGTGAGCCACTGGCAACCCGAGGTGGATTGGGCCACTCTGCGCGCCGGTGGGGTGACCTTTGCCGTGCTCAAAGCCACCCAGGGCACGGCCTTGCGCGATGCCCGCTTCATCCCGCACCTGGAAGGTGCCCGCACCGCCGGCCTGCGCGTGGGCGCCTATCACTGGTGCGACCCGATCCGCCCGGCCATCCCCCAGGCCGATCACTTCCTGCGCACCATCCACGATCAATCGCTGGATTTCCTGGCGATTGATGTGGAACAGCAGTGGGCCTCGTGGCGGGAATGGGAACAGCGCCACGTGGTGCGCCTGGTATCGCCCGAGCGCATCAGCCGCGTCGCCCAGGCGGTGGCCCAGCGCGTGCGTGCCGCCACCGGCCTGCCCGTGCTCATCTACACCCGCGTCTCGTTCATCGCCGAATTCGCCCGCCCCATGTTAACCTGGCTGGGCGCGTGGCCGCTGTGGCTGGCGCAGTACCCCTATCCGCGCGGGCGCATCACCTGCACCTGGGAGGCCCTGCGGACGCACTTTTTGCCCACCGCTGCCCGCCCGGTTCTGCCGCCGGGCTGCGCCACCTGGCAGATGTGGCAGTTCAGCGCTGGGCGCTTTATCCTACCGGGGGTGCCCGCCCCGCTCGACCTCAACCTCTTCAACGGGACGCCGCCGGCGTTCGAGGCTTGGCTGGCGCAGGAGCGGGTGGGAGGGACGGCATGAGCGATGTCGCTACCCTGCTCACCCGCCTGCGCGCCTGGGTACTGGATGCCGAGGGGCGGGTTTGGACGGATGATTTGCTCACCGAGGGCCTGCGCCAAGCCCTCAGCGACCTGATGCAGGCCAGCGGGCAGCGCTACGTGCTCAACGGGCTGGATGGGGAGACCGCCCCCAGCAACTTGCCGCGCGACCTCTGGCCGCTGTTGTTGCGTGGGGCGCTCGGCTATGCCCTCCTCGGGCGCGCCGCGGCTCGCCTGGAGCCTTTTAACCTGCGCCCCGACCTGCCCAAGGCGCTTCAAGACCTGGCCCTGGCCTGCCTGCGCGCCTTTACCCAGGCCCTGCCCGCCCTCGCCGCCGCCCATCCCCGCCAGTTCCAGCAGGCAGCGCAAGCCCCTTATCCCACCAGCGGCTGGCCAGCCGACCCCGCCCCTGAAACGGAGGATGCCTCATGATGGAAAGCCTCTACCTCTGCAATGCCCAGGGCTTGGCGCCCTTGTGGTTGCACGGGAGCGGCGCGCAACCCCCGCTGGTGGGTGCGGTGCGGGCAGCCCCGCGCCGCCTGGATGCCGAAACGGTGGAAGAGACGCTCACCATCGCGCTGGAAGGCAGCGGCATCACCCCCTGGCTGGAGGCGCTTGAAGCGCGCCTGGCCGATGGGCGCGATGGCATTACCCCCTGCTACCTCACCCTGCAAACCGCACCCGGCGCGCCGTTCTGGCGCAGTCCCCTACGCGGTGGCGACCTGACCCTGCTCGAGGGCGATGCCGCCAGCCGCGGGGTGCGCCTGACCCTGCGCCGCCCGCCGTGGTGGGAGGGCGGTTTGCAGGCCCTGCCCCTGAGCAACCCCAATGGCAGCCGCCTTACCACCGGGCTGATCCTTTCCAACCACCAGGACAACCACGTCGGGCACGTGAACTACGCCAGCCTGGCCGCCGCCGATCTGCCCGGCAGTTTACCAGCACCGTTTCAGGTCGTGTTGCGCGCCACCGGGGCAGGCGAGAGCCTGCAAACCGTTCTGCTCGGGTTGGGCAGTGACCTGGAGGATGCCGACGGCGCGCTCTGGCACGCCCTGGAAGGTGAAGACGCCCAGCCCGGCCCGCAGGCCACCCTGAACGTGATCACGGCGGGCACGGCCAGCGGCGGCGCCTTCGCCCGCCTGACCTGGAGCCCCCCTGTTTGGGCGCACCTGGCCACCTGGACGGTACCTGCCACGGATTTAGGTTACTTGCGCGGGCGGCGGGTGCACCCGGTGCTCCGTCTGAATACCCCGCCAGCACAGGCCGGCCTGACCCTGGCCTGGCGAGTGACCGCAGCGCCGGGGGCGACCCCTCTGGCACAATCGGCGCCTTTCCCGGCCCAAGTGGGGCACGGCTTGCAGGTTGGCGCCGCGCTCCACCTGCCCCCGCTGGCGCTGGGCGGCGGGCCCTATCCCGCACTGCATCTGGAACTGTGGGCTGAAAGCACCCCGGCGGCACCGTTTACCCTGGACGTGGACGTCGTTCACCTGCTGCCGGCGGAGGGCTGGCTGCACGCCTATCCCCTCGGGGGTACGCCCACCGGATGGGATCTGGTGTTGGATGGGCTGGAAGAGTTGGTGTACAGCCGGGAGCCAGCCACGGGCGCCCGCGCTTTAACCCACGTACTGGGTGGGGAGTGGCCGCGTCTGCGCCCCCCGCATGCGCATCGCCTCTACCTGCTGTGGGAGACGCAAGACGGCGCCGCCCCAGCCGCCCAGATCGCCCTGCGGCTTTTCCTGCGCCCCCGCAGTGAGGGGGTGGGATGAGCGCGCCGGGAGTGATGCTTTGGGCGCGGGATGAGCGCGCGCCCCAACCCCTGCGGCTGCCCATGCAGGTAGCCCGCCTGACCTGGGGACTGCCGGGCGGGGCAAGGCGGGCGCGGTTGCAGGCGCCCCTGCCACCGGGCTGGTTGCCTCGCCAGGCCGCCGAATGGGGCAAAACCCTGCTGCGCTGTCCGCTCACCGTGCTGAATGCGGCCGGTGATCCCTGTTGGTGGGGGTATGTGCATGCCGTGCAGGTAGAGCAGGGGCAGGTGGGCTACCGTCTCAGTCTGGACGACCTGGCTAACCGCATTGCTGCCATCTACCGCCTGTATACCCCACCCCAGGATTGGGTAGGCGAGACCCAACAAACGCCCTGGGTGGAGGACGGGCGCAGTCAAGCGCTGTGGGGAATCAAAGAGCGCTTGCTGGAGGTGGGCGCATCCACCCCCACCCAAGCGCTGGCCATCTGCACCACCGTGTTGCGCCGTTCTGCCGACCCGCTGGGCGGAGCGGTCACCTTGACGGCCCGGGCTTCACCGCGGATCGTGCTGGAGGGGCGTGGCTGGTGGGAGACCCTCACCTGGGTACACGTCCCACGCGATCTGACGTTTGAGGGCTTTACCGTGCCCACGGAAGCCCTGCAAAACCTGGGGCGCTCCACCACCGAGACCTACCTGGCGCAGTCCTTCCGCTTGGAAGACGGCCCGCAACAACTGGCTACCGCGGCTTTCCACGGGGGGATGGTCGGCAGTCCCACCGATGGCCTGACTCTCAGTCTGTGCCAGGATGCCGGTGGCATCCCCGGGGCGGTGCTGGCAAGCGCCACCTTGCCGGCCAACCAGATTTACAGCGGGCGGGCCTGGCTACGCTTTGCGTTTTCCACGCCGCCCCTGCTCCAGCCCGGGGTGACCTACTGGCTGCGCCTGGGGCGGAACGGAGGGTTTTCCAGTACGGCTTATTACCGCTTTAGTATGGAGGACACCAATCCCTACCCCCGCGGACAGTGCCTGGTGTATAACGGCAGTGCCTGGGTGGCGCGTGCCGGCGGGCTGGGGGATAGCGTGTTCTACCTCAGCGCTGCGGCCAGTCCGGCCGAACGCCTGACGGCCTGGCTGAGCGGGGCGGCGGGGCAGTTCCTGCGTCGCCTCGAGCTGCGTGCGGCCCTGGCGGCAGTTCCACCCTGGCCACAGGATGGCCTGCGTACCTGTGCCGCGGCGATTCAGGATCTGCTGGATGCCGGCAGCGCGACTGGAGATGCGCTCACCGCCATGGTGACGGCCGAGCGGGCACTGGTGATCACGCCCTTGCCGGCGGCGGAGGCCGGAGTGACGGTGGGCCTGAATAGCCGGGGTCAGGTGGTGACACCGGATGGGGCGCCCTGGCCGCTGGGCCCTACCGCACTCGGGGAATGGGCACGCCTGCACGGAGATTGGCCGCCGCAACCCCTGCGCCTGACCCACCTGGCGTGGACGCCCGAGCGCGGCCTGCACCTTACAGGTTTGTAAGGCCGGTTTGGGCTGCACCTGACAGGATTGTAAGGTTGGTCAGGCTTCTTTTTTGTTACAATGCAAGTAACCCCGCAGATAGTGGCAGTTCGGTCGCGCGGCCGGACTGACCACCTGAGAGAGACCAGGGGGCGCCGACCAGCGCCCCCTTTTTTGAACCCCGCAGAAAGACGGAGTACCTGTTAACTGGAGAGGGCCAGAGGAATGGGAAACATGCGTATGTGGATGGTAACCGGTCGCAGCCTGAAATGGAGCACCCTGCTGGGCTTGTTGCTGGTAACGGGCATCGGGGTCTTTACCGTGCAGGCGGCTGAATCCTACATCGGCACAACGGTGTTGGTGTCGAAGGTGAGCACTGGGGATGTGTTCTCGGGCGCCGATCAGGCTGCCAACTACGCCTCGATCACCTGGTTCAACGAGGACTGCGACGCAAGCCAGTCCAACGATGCCCCCTATAACGCTTACTGCAACAGCGACGTACTCAACGCGCCGCCGCTGATCGCCTTTGCCTCGCGCGCCACTAACCTGGTGGAAGGGATGCCGCCGGATGTGGAACAGTGTGGCACAGATGCTCAGAATAACCCCATATATTGTGCCGATATTTTCGTTGGCTCCAAAGGACAGGATTATGTGCGTGCACTGACGCTGGATGATGGTTTCACCCAATACCCCAAGGGTGATGCGTTGTTTCCCACGCTCGCCCGTGATGGGCGCTTCTTGGTGTTCCAATCGGCCAGCGAATACACCGAGGTGGAAGGGGGAGACGAAACCCCGGAAACCGATATCTGGTTGATGGATTTGACCAACCCCAACTCCCCGCCTGGCCCATACCGCATCTCAAACTTCAACACGGCCCTTGGCGGTCAGGAAGCCAATGCCGATTCGGGCAATGTGGCTTGCAATGTCAGCCCTACCGATCCTAATCAACCCCCAGTTTGTGAGGTTTACACCAATGGCACGACCAAGCCCAATCTGAACTACCCCCATCCGGTGGCCGATGTGTATTGGCAGAATCTCAACAACGATCAGAGCGTGGATCTTTTTAGCGAGGTCTTTGTGGCGTTTGAGTCCATCGCCAGCAACCTCGATCAGAGTGACCGCAACGGGTACGTCAAGGATATTTTCCTGGGGCAGCCTTCGGATAAGGGTTATACGGATTCTCCCCAATACGAGCGTAGTGAGGGTTCACGTCTGTTGACTCGCGCGCCAACCTGCTCAGGCGGCCAACCCACCCAATACGATCAACCTACCAACGGCGATTCGTATCACCCGGTGTTTGTGGATTTACCCGGTAAAGCTCGGGACGGGCGCTTCCTGCTTTTCGTCTCGCGTGCCACCAACCTAATCTGTGGGTTGAGCGATAACGACTACCAGAGCGACGACCCAAACGCCAGCCCGATGGAGCGGCGCGCCAATATCTTCCTGCTGGATCGCGATTACGACGGCAACGGTACTTATGATGAGTTTGATGTGAGTGGGGGTGTGCATATTTACCTGCTTTCGCAGGCGCCGTATGGCCGTCCGGCAGATGGAACAACCGAGTACCCGGCCGTTGCCTATGTTGAAGACAATGGCCATCCCTATCTGATGGTGGCCTTTCAATCCCGCGCTACCAACTTGGCACCCGAAAACCTGCCCGAGGGTAAGGCCAGTGACGATAACGGTTTCAGCGATGTTTACCTCTTCCGCTTCGATTTTGACCCCAATAATAGCTCCACCTATATGAACGTTGTAAAGCGCTACTTGGTCTCGGTGCCTTCGGTGCCATTGGGGGCAACTCGGCCCTCGGCGCTGGCCAATCAGGCTTCCTATGCGCCTTCTATCTCGCGCGATGGGCTGGTGATTGGTTTCCATTCCTATGCCAGCAACCTGGTGGAAGGGGATACCAACGAATGCCCCTATACCGGCGCCCAAGGCATCGAGGGCCAGCCGGCGCCCTCGTGCCCGGACGTCTTCGGACATGACTGGAATGCTCAACAGACCTGGCGCGTTTCGCTGACCTCGCTCGGCCAGCAGGGCGATCGTGATGCGGTCTATGCTGCACTCTCGGCGACCGGCCAGTTCGCCGCCTTTGCGTCCTACTCTGACTTAGACCTCAATGCCGACGTAGTCATTCCTCAAAACGTCTCGCAAATCTACCTGCGCGATATGGGTAACCCGCCCGGCAATCCTAATGTCCAGCCCACCTATTGGGATTGGGGTACCCTGCATCTGAACACCCCTGGCGAGGCCAAGACGTTCAGCGTGCGCTTTTTAGGTCCCCTTCGTATTGATAATCTTGGATTTGAGGTCACCTCTCCGGAGACACCGGATGGAACTTTCGACCTCAGCTCTACTTGCCAATCAGGTCAATACAATCGTGGTGAGTATTGCACCTTTAGCGTCACCTTTATGGGTGGAAGTACGCCGGATAAGGAATACACCGGGATGGTCTGGTTAGATGTTAAACGCCAGGAGAACGACAGCCCGCGCAGGGTGCGCATTGGGGTGCGGGCGCGCACGGCTTACTATCATCCGCTGACCGACGTTACCGATTTGAGCGCCAGTGGTGTGCCGGGCAGCACCATAACCTACACGTTCAACGTGAGGAATGCCGGTGATCTGGCCGAGGATCTGACGTTACACGATCCCAATAATGGTAACGGCACCTGGATCACCGCCTTCCCGACCACGCTAAGCAACGTCCAGCCTGGTGAGTCGGGTCAGCGCATGGTGGAGGTACAGGTGCGCGTGCCGCTAAGCGGGGTCAGCGTAGGGCAGGTTCACACCGATCAACTCACCATCTGCTCCACCCATGATTCCAACGCTTGCTGGACGGTCAACCTGAAATCAACGGTGGATAACTTCCGTGTTTTTATACCGGTGGTGACGCGTTAACGTGGGCGGGTTGCGCGGGGCGCTCTCGTTCGCAGGGCCCTGGATAGGGAGAGCGCCCTCGCACCGTTCAGAGCTGGGTGGATAGCTTATCGTGCTGGGGGAGAATGAGGGGTGTTTTTTCGCAAATCCCCCCTGTTTTTAAGCAAAAGACGATTTGCGAAGCGCGGG
>NZ_JBWGPQ010000050.1:0-14164 GCF_056331585.1 Thermanaerothrix sp. | reverse complement strand
ACGGCTTGCGGTGGACAACCCACGGCTGCACCTACCCAGCCCGCAGGTGGACAACCCGCCACCCAACCCCCTAGCGGTGGGGAACAACCCACCAAAAAGTTCACTATCGGCGTTTCTAACCCCTTCGTGGGCAGCGAATGGCGTTCTCAGATGATCAAAGACCTTCAGGAGGTCAACGCCGAATACATGGCTCAGGGCATCACTAACGAACTCATCATCGAGTCCTACGACACCGATGTCCAGGGCCAGATCCAGCAAATCCGCAACCTCATGAACAAAGGCGTTGACGCCATCATCGTCAACCCCTCCGATGCCGCCGGCCTCAACGCCGTCCTCCAGGAAGCCATTGATGCCGGCATCCTCGTCGTCTCCGTAGACCAGGAGGTCTCCGCTAAGGGCGCCATCAACGTCGCCATTGATCAGGCCGAATGGGCTCGCATCAGTGCCCGCTGGCTGGTCGAGAAACTCGGCGGCAAGGGCAATGTCGTCATGATCAACGGTATCACCGGTCACCCCGCTAACGAGGCCCGCGTCAAGGCCGCTACCGAGGTCTTCCAACAGGCCGGCATCAACATCCTCAACAGCGTCGAGGGCAAGTGGGATCAGGCCACCGGCCAGCAGAAGATGGCCGACATGCTCGCCGCTTACCCCAACATTGACGGCGTCTGGGCCCAGGACGGCGTCGCCCTGGGTGCCCTGCGTGCCGTCCAGGCCGCTAACCCCGCCAAATGGCCGGTCATGGTCGGCGAAGCCCGCGCCGGTTACCTCCAGGCTTGGAAGGAAGTCCTCCAGACCAAACCCGATTTCGAGTCCATCGGCGTTATCAACCCGCCCGGCCAGTGCGCTACCGGCCTCCGCGTCGCCGTCAAATTGCTCCAGGGGAAGAAACTGCGCTCCGACATTCTGAAGGGTGCTGCCGGGAATACTATCTATGTCCCGATCCCTGGGATCGTGACCAAGCGCAACTTTGATACCATCTACGAGACCGTTAAAGACAAGAGCGATTGGTACACCCTGGATTCGATCCTAAGCGATGCCGAAGTGGATGCTTTCTTTGAGGGTGCCCCGGCTCCGAAGAAGTTTACTATCGGCATCTCTAACCCCTTCGTGGGCAGCGAATGGCGTTCTCAGATGATCAAGGACTTCCAGGAGGTCAACGCCGAATACATGGCTCAGGGCATCACTAACGAACTCATCATCGAGTCCTACGACACCGATGTCCAGGGCCAGATCCAGCAAATCCGCAACCTCATGAACAAAGGCGTTGACGCCATCATCGTCAACCCCTCCGATGCCGCCGGCCTCAACGCCGTCCTCCAGGAAGCCATTGATGCCGGCATCCTCGTCGTCTCCGTAGACCAGGAGGTCTCCGCTAAGGGCGCCATCAACGTCGCCATTGATCAGGCCGAATGGGCTCGCATCAGTGCCCGCTGGCTGGTCGAGAAACTCGGCGGCAAGGGCAATGTCGTCATGATCAACGGTATCACCGGTCACCCCGCTAACGAGGCCCGCGTCAAGGCCGCTACCGAGGTCTTCCAACAGGCCGGCATCAACATCCTCAACAGCGTCGAGGGCAAGTGGGATCAGGCCACCGGCCAGCAGAAGATGGCCGACATGCTCGCCGCTTACCCCAACATTGACGGCGTCTGGGCCCAGGACGGCGTCGCCCTGGGTGCCCTGCGTGCCGTCCAGGCCGCTAACCCCGCCAAATGGCCGGTCATGGTCGGCGAAGCCCGCGCCGGTTACCTCCAGGCTTGGAAGGAAGTCCTCCAGACCAAACCCGATTTCGAGTCCATCGGCGTTATCAACCCGCCCGGCCAGTGCGCTACCGGCCTCCGCGTCGCCGTCAAATTGCTCCAGGGGAAACAACTTAAAGACGGCATCCTCAAAGGCGCCGCGGGCAATACGCTCTACGTGCCGATTCCAGGGGTTGTGACCAAGGATAACTTTGAAACCTATTACGAAATGGTCAAAGATAAGACCGACTGGTACACTCTGGATTCGGTGATGAATGATCTTGAAGTCAGCGCGTTCTTCAAATAAGCCCTATGAATAAAGTGTCGCTTTCCGCTCAACATTTGGTCAAACACTATGGAGGCGTTGTTGCCCTCGCCGACGGCAATCTTGAAGTAAACCCTGGCGAGGTGATGACCCTGGTGGGGGCCAATGGGAGTGGGAAGAGCACCCTGGGAAAGATCGTTACTGGAGTAGTCGCCCCTGATGGGGGGCGGCTACTCCTCAACGATCGTGAGGTGGTCTTCCGCACCCCCCACGCCGCGCGCGAATTGGGCATTGTGGCTGTGTATCAAGAACTCTCGCTGGTTCCGCGCATGACGATTGCCGAAAACATCTGGCTAGGGCATGAATGGGAACGAACCGGCGGCGTCTTGCGCGATGCTGAAATGCGCCAGCGTACACGAGAACTCCTGGCGCTCTTCGAGGGCACGACCCATAACCACCTGGATCCTGATATGCCAATTTCTGCCCTCTCTCCAGGAGAAAAACAAATTGTCGAAATTTTGAAAGCCCTCTCCTGGCAACCCTCAGTGCTGTTTCTAGACGAAGCGACCGCCTCACTCGATTCGCGACAGGTTAATCGCCTGTTTGATCTCATCCAGGATTGGAAACGCCAGGGTATGGCGATTGTCTTTATCTCCCATCGTTTGGATGAGATTTACCGCATTGCGGATCGAGTTACTGTTCTCCGCAACGGACGCACGGTTGCTGCTGCACCAATTTCCGACCTCAGTAAACAAGAGTTGATCAATCTGATGATTGAAGGGGGGGTAGCCACTCGCACAAACGGCAAACGCTCCGAATCATACGCAGCAGGAGAGGAAGTCTTACGCGTCGAGTCCCTCTCCACCACAACCTTACGTGCGATCAACCTGGTGCTTCGGCGCGGCGAACTGGTGGGTTTGGGAGGATTGCAAGGCCAGGGACAAACGGAGCTTTTACTCGCCCTCTTTGGTGCCATACCTTATACAGGACAAATCTATCTCTATGGTCGTCCGGCGACCCTGCGCCGTCCCCAAGATGCCATGCGTCACCAAATTGCCTATGTTCCTGGGGAACGCAACACTGCCGGCTTACTCCCCATTCAGTCTATACTGGACAACTTGCTTTTGCCTTCCTGGAAATACTATGGATTCCCTCTCCGCATTCGGCAAGCCCAAGCCGATGCCATGGCCGTTGCCGGTGGAGGATTAAAGTTAGTCATGGCCGGTTTAGATCAACCGGTCAACACACTCAGTGGCGGTAACGCCCAAAAAGTGGTACTTGGAAAGTGGCTCCTACGCCGTCCTCGGATTCTCCTACTTGATGACCCCACAAAGGGGGTTGACGTTGGCACGAAGGGCGAATTTTATAAGATTCTCTCCGACTTGCGCGCTGAAGGAACGGCGATCCTCTTTTACAGCACCGATGATGAAGAGTTATTGGGGTTGTGTGATCGAGTGTTAGTCTTGCATGACGGCAAGATCACTGCCGAGTTGTCAGGTGAACGACTGGTGCATTCAGAACTTGTGGCTGCCGCTATGGGCAGCAGCACCTAGGAGTTGGTCATGAAAGCAGCATTGAATTTTGGATTGCTTCGTCGCTTAGGGCGCCAGTATTTCCTTTTTTCGCTCCTCTTGCTAATCGTGGGCGTTGTGATTAACGCCAGTTTACAGGCGAACTTTTTCAAACCGATTGCCCTGGTAGGGCTATTGCGGACCTATCTTCCCCTGGTTTTGCTGGCAGCAGGGCAAACTATCGTTATCATTGGTGGAGGGATTGATCTCTCGGTGGGTTCGGTCGTCTCCATGGTTAACGTGATCTTAGTTACCCGCATGGGGGCAGAAGCCACCCAATCCCAGGTCCTGATGGCTGTGTCCCTGGGTTTACTGGCTGGCATTCTAGCGGGAGCACTGAATGGTGCCTGCATCGCCTTTTTACGCTTTCAACCCTTGGTGACCACCTTCGCTACGTCCTCGATATTTGCCGGCATCGCCGTGTGGATCCTACCGCGACCTGGTGGCAGCGTACCCGAATCTTTTATGCAACCTTACCGCAGTGCGCCCTTAGGGATCACCTTTCCCCTCTGGGTCATCCTAGGTGTGGCTTTAATTTGGTGGTATCTTCGTTCGACCCGCTTCGGGCGTTACCTATATGCCACCGGAGGTGACGCTTATGCAGCTTACATGAGCGCCGTCCCTGTTGAATGGATCCGCTTCTTTTCCTATGTTGCCTCCGGACTGATGGCAGCCCTCAGCGGGTTGTTGCTCACTATGTCCATTGGCACCGGTTCCGCCCTCATTGGGTTAGATATGACAATGCCTTCCATTGTGTCGGTTGTCTTGGGTGGCACAGCCCTCAGCGGCGGAGGTGGGGGTGTTATCGGCACCATCCTCGGCGTGTTCATCTTAGCCATCATTCGTAACATCATTTCGTTTGCCAACGTGCCTTCCTGGTGGCAAACGCTGGTAAATGGTCTGGCTGTGATGCTCATCTTAGCTGGACCGGGTATCTGGGCGCTTATCCGTGGGAGGCGTGACTCATGAAACGACGCATCAGTCCTACCCTCATCGCGCTTGCCCTTGCTATCGCGCTATTTTTCTTGGGTGGTCTGATTCAACCTGGTTTTACCTCGTTTGAATTGGCCATGAACATCCTTCGCCTGGCCGCTTTCCTGGGTATTGTCGCCGCAGGTCAAACCTTGGTCATCATCAGTGGCGGCGAAGGGATTGATCTTTCAGTAGGTGCCATGGTCACCCTTGGTGCCATCATCTCCTATGGGCTGATCAGCAAACGTGACGACCGCATCTGGATCGGCTTTTTGGCTTCACTGGGCGCAGGGGTGATCATTGGTACACTAAACGGCATTGGGGTGGCTTATTTACGCATTCCGCCCCTGGTTATGACTTTGGGTATGGCCACGGTGATCCAGGGGTTAATCTTTGCTGTAACCCAAGGCAGTCTAGAGGGCGGTTCCGCACCCCTGCTATCTAAGATCACGACTGAACCCCTCCTTTTTGGTATTCCTGGCATTCTCTATATCTGGGCTGCATTTTCCGGCTTAATGTGGTTGCTGTTACAGCGCACTCGATATGGCAAGAACCTCTTTGCCATCGGCACCAACCGCGTTACGGCACGCCTTTCGGGGGTGAACGTCAAAGCCACGGTTGTTACCACCTACATGCTTTGTAGTACTCTAGCCTCGTTTGGCGGTTTTATATTCCTAGGCTACTACGAGCGGGTTTTTCTCAACCTGGGCAACCCCTATACCCTTCCCTCAATTGCAGCGGTCGTCATGGGCGGGACTGTCCTTTCTGGTGGCGTGGGAAGTTACTGGGGGACTATGGCGGGCTCCATTGTCTTAACCTTGATTACCAGCTTACTCACTACCTTACGAATGGAAGAACATCTCCGCCAAATCGTCTACGGGCTGATCTTGCTTGTCCTGCTAGCCGCCTATGGTCGCCAGCGCGCACTGCGACAATAAATCCTGGAGAGGTCTTTATGGCTTACCCTAAATTAAACAGTCAGACGATAACCTACGAGCAACTCGCAAAAACCATTGATCATTCGCTATTACGGCCGGAACTTACCCGCACCGAGGTGATTCAAGGCTGTGAACTAGCCGCACGTTATCATGTCGCTTCAGTTTGTGTGAAGCCTTGCCATGTCCGGCTAGCCAGTGAGATTCTGAAGGGCAGTGACGTTGTTGTAGGCACAGTCGTAGGATTTCCCCATGGTTCCTCAACTACTGCGATCAAAGTCGCCGAAGCCCTCCAAGCACTTGAAGATGGGGCCGTAGAATTGGACATGGTTATCAATATCGGGGAGTTGCGTTCTGGTAACGACGACTTCGTGCGTGAGGATATACGCGCTGTTGTTGCTGCAGCCAAAGGTAATATCGTTAAAGTGATCCTTGAAAATGCATATCTAACCAAGGAACAAATTGTGCGCGGTTGCCAGTTGGTTGAGCAAGCCGGCGCACATTTTGTAAAAACCTCCACCGGTTTTGCGCCCAGCGGTGCCTCAGTGGAGGATGTGCGTCTGATGCGCGCCTCGGTTAGCCCGCGCGTTCAGGTGAAAGCCGCCGGTGGTATCCGAACCCTAGAAGCTATCCTCGAAATTATTGATGCCGGCGCGACCCGCGTTGGGGCAACTGCCACCGCCGCCATATTGGACGCTTTTCGTGCGCGCTCAATTACAAGTCAGTAGGGGCGAATCTTTCACTCGGAGGGAACAAACATGAGCAAGATGGCACAAATCAAGGTTGGGATTGCCGGTGCTGGTTTTATCGGCCCCGCCCATATAGAAGCACTACGGCGCATCAATATTCCAGTTTTAGGATTGGTTACCAGCTCTCGCGAAGAAAGCCAGCAAAAAGCCGCTGCGTTAGGAATACCTAAAGCCTACGATTCCTTTGAAGACATGATCGCCGATCCTGAAATCACGGCTGTTCACTTGGCTACCCCTAACTACCTGCATTATCCTCAAGCCAAAGCCGCTCTTTTAGCCGGCAAACACGTCATTTGTGACAAACCCCTGGCGATGAATAGCCGCGAGTCGGCTGAACTGGTTCAACTTGCCCGCGATAAGGGTCTGGTCAACGCCATCTGCTTTAATCTGCGCTTCTATCCTCTTATGCATCATGCACGGTCGGTTATTCAGCAAGGGGCATTGGGTGATCTTTTCATCTTGCAAGGTTCCTATCTCCAAGACTGGTTGCTCTATCCTACCGATTGGAATTGGCGTCTTGAACCAGAATTAGGTGGGACATTACGGGCAGTGGCCGACATTGGCTCGCATTGGTTGGATCTCATGACATTCTTAACTGGCCTTAAAGTTAAGGCCGTGTTTGCGGATTTCAAAACTTTTATACCAGTGCGTAAGAAACCCTCCAAACCCGTCGAGACATACACGGGAAAACTTCTGACCCCTGAAGATTATATTGACCAACCCATTTACACGGAAGATTATGCCTCGATCCTTCTTCACTATGAAAATGATGTGCGTGGGGTTGTGACAGTCGCCCAGGTATGTGCTGGTCGAAAGAACCGCCTCTATTTTGAGATTGACGGCTCCAAGGCAGCCATGGCATTTGACTCAGAGCGTCCCAATGAACTCTGGTTAGGATATCGCGACAAACCCAATGAGTTATTGCTGAAAGATCCTTCACTGCTCACCCCTGAAGCCCGTGCCATCACATCTTACCCGGGTGGGCATAACGAGGGTTTTCCGGACATCTTCAAGCAACTTTTCAAGAAAATCTACGCTTATATTGAGCATGGAGATTATACAGCCCCTACCGACTTTCCCACGTTCCTGGACGGGCATCACGAAATGTTGATCGCCGAAGCGATTGAACGCAGTGCCAAAGAAGGCCGTTGGGTTGAGGTGCAATACGATCTCTAATTTGAACAGGAGGTTACCATGAAACTCGGATTGTTCAGCGCCGCTTTCCCGCAGTGGAGTTTAGAGCAATTCCTGGCCTGGTCGGCAGAAAACGGTTTTGAAATGGTGGAAATCGCCTGCTGGCCGCCCGGCAAAGCCGAACGTCGTTATGCAGGGGTAACTCATATTGATGTAACCAACCTGACCCCTGCCGGGGCTAAAGAAATTCAAGCCATGCTTAAAAACTACGGATTGCAGATCTCCTCTCTGGGATATTATCCTAATCCGCTTCATCCGGATCCAGATCATCGCCAAACGGTGATCGAGCATCTTAAGAAAGTGATCCTTGCCGCGGAAATGCTTGAAGTCCCCATTGTGGGCACCTTCATTGGCAAGGACAAAAACAAGACCGTCCCCCAGAATTTAGAAGAATATGCCAAAGTGTGGCCGCCGATTGTCAAATTTGCCCGAGAACATGGGATCAAGATCGCTATTGAGAACTGCCCGATGATCTTCACGTATGATGAGTGGCCGGGTGGAAACAATCTCGCCAGCACTCCCGCAATTTGGCGCAAGATGTGGGAGATCATCCCAGATGAAAACTTCGGCTTGAATCTCGATCCCTCCCACCTCATCTTACAAATGATTGACTATATACGGGTAGTCCATGAGTTCAAAGATCGCATTTTCCATGTCCACGCCAAAGATCTGATGATTGACCGTGAAGGTCTCTATAATCATGGCGTACTCTCACAGGGCATGGGCTGGCAAGTTCCGCGTCTGCCCGGTTTTGGCGAGGTGGACTGGGGCAAATTTATCGGTGCGCTCTACCGCGTCGGCTATGACTACGTGCTGAGCATTGAACACGAAGACCGCGCCTTTGAGGGCACTGAGGATCTGGTAAAACGCGGCTTTCTGATTGCCCGCGATGTGCTCCGGCCTTACGTTCATTAACGAAATCTCGGGAGGGGTTTAAAATAAAATAACCCCTCCCTAAAATTCTCTCCTCCAACCCAGGTGACTATGAAGGAATGGTACATCGGATGTGATCTAGGTGGCACTAATTTACGTACAGCACTGGTTAATGTCACCAATGGTTCGGTTCGTCATGCCATCTCAACTCCCACCCTCTCCCGCGAGGGGCCCAACGCCGTCATTCAACGCATGATAGACCTGTTTCATCGCGTCATTAAAGAAAGCGGTATTTCCCTAGATGAAATCGGTGGAATTGGCATCGGAGTGCCGGGCACGGTGGATATGGAACGCGGGATCGTCCTATTCCTGCCCAACCTTCCCACAACCTGGCCCAATATTCCGCTTGCCGAATATATTCAAGAGGGAACGACGCTCCCTACGGTCGTTCTTAACGATGTGCGTGCCATCACCTTCGGAGAATGGCATTTTGGAGCTGGTCAGGGCGTGGATACCATGGCCTGCTTTGCCATTGGCACCGGGATCGGTGGCGGCCTGGTCATTAATCGTCAACTGCATCTCGGCTTCGGAGGGACTGCTGGAGAATTGGGACACATCACGGTGGACGTCAACGGCCCTCGCTGCGGATGCGGTAACTATGGCTGTGTGGAGGTGTTTGCCTCAGGTCCAGCCATTGCCGCTATGGGCATAAAGGCAGTGGTACAGGGATGGACCACGCAAATCGGCTCCCTGGTGGATTATGATCTGAATCGCATTACTCCTGAGATCATCGCTCGCGCTGCCCGCAACGGCGATGCCGTCGCTCGCGAGATCTTCGAAATTGCCGGCGGGTATATCGGCACCGCTGTGGCTAATGTAGTGGTCGCCATCAACCCTCAACGGGTCGTCATCGCTGGTGGCGTTGCCCAAGCCGGCGATTTGCTTCTTGATCCCATTCGGCGCACGTTACACAAACGAGTCTTTGTTGCCCCCAAGGAACGCGTCGAAATCGTCCCCAGCGTTCTTGGTAACAACGCCGGGGTCATTGGGGCAGCCCTGTGGGCTCATCATAATCACGAAAATTAATGAATCACCCGCACATGTCGATTGGTTGGAGATTAATTCAAAGAACTTTGTCCGAACATTCGGATTTCAAGACAAAAAAACAACTTATAATAATCCTGCACTAATCCCACCCCGAGATGAAGGTGATGTCCTCTTCAAAAACGTTCAATCTAGCGCCTGATATCCATCCCACTGACCCTCATAACCCCCTACCCTTGTATTATCAAGTTTATGCTGACCTCAAGCGGCTGATCCGCAGTGGCATCTTACGGCCAGGCGACTTAATTCCTCCGGAATTAACCCTGTGTGACCTCTATCATGTAGGGCGTCAGACGGTACGCAGTGCTATCCTCCGTCTTGTAGATGAAGGTTGGCTGGAGCGTCATCGTGGCATAGGAACCTATGTTCTGGCACCCCAAAACAGCGCTCAGCGCTTCTTCCTGGATCGTTCCTTCTCTCAGCAGGTGGAAGAGATGGGTAAACACCCTCACTCCATTGTACTGAAACAAACGCTGGGAGTGATCGATCCAACCGCCCCTGAACCCCTGCAACCCTTACAAGGGGCGCCATGTTTGTACCTGAACCGATTGCGCCTGGGGGACTCTGAGCCTTTGGGCATTCAATATGCCACCATCATAACCGCACACTGCCCTGGGCTTGAGACCTTTGATTTCAATACCAATTCGCTCTATGCAATTCTTTCTCGAGAATACCACTTGATTATCGCTCGCATTACCCACACATTCAGTGCTGCTTCAGCCTCTCCGCACCAAGCCGAACTACTACAAACCATGCCTGGAGCACCTCTGCTATTGGTCAAAACCACGGCCTTTCTCGAAAATGGCGAACCCATTGAACACACCCTGAGTTATTACCGTGCGGATCTTTTTGAGTTCACAGTCGTCCATACGCTCTGAACTCACAGCATTTTTCCGGGGAGGTATCTAAAATGAGCCCCAGCTTTGCTGCGGTTGATTATATCGAAAAAGCTGCTGCCATTCTAACCCGCATCCGCCAAACGCAATTGGATGTTATCGAAAAAGCAGCCAATTTATGCGCGGATACCATTGCCAATGGGGGATTGGTGCATCTTTTCGGCACCGGTCATTCCCGAATGATGGTGGAGGAAATGTTTCCCCGCCATGGTAGTTTCCCGGGTTTTCACCCTATTGTAGAACTTTCATTGACCTACCACAATCCTGTTGTTGGCGCTAATGGGCAGCGGCAGGCCATGTTTTTAGAACATGTGGAAGGCCTGGGACGAGTTATTATGCGTAATTTTGTTTTTGCCCCACCCGATGTCTTCATGATCTTTTCTAACAGCGGAGTCAATGAGGTGGTGGTGGAAGTGGGGTTGGAAGCCAAACGTCAAGGCATGCCTTTAATTGCCGTGGTATCGGTTGAGCATTGCCAAGCCGTGCGCGCGCTACATTCTTCGGGGCAAAAATTGATTGATATCGCCGATATTGTTATTGATAATTGCACCCCTGCTGGAGATGCCATGGTTTGGATCGAGGGACTAGAGGATCCAGTCGGTCCCGGTTCAACAATTGGGGGAGCAGCCGTTGTTAACGCCCTTAAGTGCGCCATCGCCGAACGCCTAACCCAATTGGGTAAGCCGCCCTTGGTGCTAACCAGTAGTTACTTCCTGGGTGAAGAACGCTCACACCAACGGTTCGAAGATTGTTATGATGATTACCGTGCTCGCGTGCAGCGCGTATACGGGCGCTGTGGAGGTGACAAGTGAGTGGAAATTGGCTAGAGGGAAAAGTAGCCATCATCACCGGCGCCGCCAGTGGCATTGGACGAGCGACATCCTTGATTTTTGCTCACCATGGAGCTCAGGTCGTTGGCCTGGACATTAATCCCGAAGCCGAAATGCAATGGCTGTGTGACATTCAGGCTGCTGGCAGTCAGGGTATGTTTATCCCCACCGATATGACTTCCTCCCCGTCGCTGGAACGTGCGCTTCAGATGATCCGAGATCACTACGACCACCTTGACATCTGGGTAAACGTAGCAGGAGGAAGTGGACGCAAGCATGGGGATGGCCCAATTGCCGAATGTACGGATGAGGGCTGGGATTTCACCCTGGATCTTAATCTTCGCAGCACATTTCTGGGCTCACGCGCCGCCATCCGCTGGATGCTACCTCGCAAGCAGGGAGTATTGATTAACATTGCTTCTGTTCTGGGTTTGGTGGGTGGCGATGAGGACTTTGCCACTCATGCCTATGCAGCTAGTAAAGGGGGCGTTATCGCCCTGACTCGCGCCATTGCAGCGTATTACGCACCACATCATATTCGCGCCAATGTCATCTGCCCAGGTCTAATTGCCACCCCAATGAGCCGTCGCGCTCAGGACGATCCCAGAATCCGTGAACGGCTTGCCACTCTCCAACCCCTGACAGGGGATTTTGGGCGTCCCGAGGATGTGGCATATGCCGCGCTCTTCCTTGCTTCGGATAAGGCAGCATTTATTACTGGAGCCGTTCTGACTGTTGATGGTGGCTGGACTGTATTGTGATGACAAGGAGAGATTACCATGGATATATTGAGACGCCCACCCCATGAAGAGCTAAAGACAGATGTGCTTGTCATTGGCGGTGGTTCAGCCGGGGTGACTGCAGCCATCGCCGCGGCCCGGGAGGGCGTAAACACCTTGCTTGTCGAGCGCTATGGTTTTTTGGGTGGCACCAGCACTCAGGTATTGGACACATTTTATGGCTTCTTCACTCCCGGGAGTCACCCCCGTAAAGTCATCGGCGGAATCCCGGACGAGGTCATCACTAACCTTGAGAGATATAATGCCATGCTTATTCGTCCTAATACCTACGGGGCAGGTAATGGCATCACCTATAATCCCGATATTTTGAAAATTGTTTGGGAAAGTTTAGCCATGGAAGCCGGGGTACAAATTCTTTTCCATGCCCTGGCGGTAGATGTTGAAACAGATCAGGGACGCATAACCTCTGTTTTCCTTGCCACCAAGAGTGGGTTTCTCTGTGTTCGGCCCCGGGTTGTCATTGATGCCTCTGGTGATGCCGATATCGCCGCGCTGGCTGGGGTGCCCTATGAAAGCGCCGCCAATGGCCCTGTCCAAGCATTGACCACCACATTTCGTTTACTCAATGTAGATACTCAGCGTGCCTTGCAAATTAGCAAAAAAGAATTGCATGAACGCATGGCTCAAGCTATCGCTGAAGGCAGCTACAACTTACCTCGCAAGGAAGGTAGTATCCATGTTACACCCTTACCGGGCACCATGGCCACAAATATGACTCGTGTGGTGAATATTGATCCCACCGACATCGAACAACTGAGTTGGGCAGAAATTGAAGGTCGCCGTCAGGCGCTGGAATATTTCCGTTTTCTAAAAGAGCGCATCCCGGGTTATGAGAATGCGCATCTGGCTGGCTTAAGCGTGCAAATCGGTGTACGTGAGAGTCGGCGGATTTATGGTCATTATCGCCTCACGCGCGAGGACGTCCTTGCTGCGCGTAAATTCGATGATGCCATTGCCCAATGCGGCGCACCCATCGAAGAACATCACTCAGGAGCCGACACTCGCTGGGAGTATCTTCCTGAAGGTGAAACCTATCATATTCCATATCGCTGTTTGATCCCCCTTCAGTGTGATGGTTTATTGGTTGCCGGTCGCTGTCTCTCCGCGGATCACGACGCCCATGCCTCCGTGCGTAGTATGGGGCAGTGTATGGCTATGGGGCAGGCAGCTGGCATAGCCGCCGCCTGGGCAATTCATCATCACACCACCCCGAATGAGGTTTCCATACCCTCACTTCAAAATCGCCTACGCCAAATCGGCGCCATTCTAGATTAATCAGGATGCTTGATGATGAACCACCGTGAACGTGTCTTAGCTGCTTTACACCATACCGAGCCCGACCGCGTGCCCATGGCATTGTGGGGCAGTGCCTACGGGGTCACTGATGGCTTGTATTTTAAACTCGTTGAATATCTCAACCTCAATCACCCCCTTCCTCCTTTCCGCTGCAGACTTGGGCATACTGTAAATTACTATGATGATCGCATCCTTGAAGCCCTAGATATAGATGTGCGTCACGTGTGGTGTGGGTTTACCGATCTTGGTGGGCCGCAACAGGGTGGAGGTGCAGATGCCTGGGGGGTTACATATACCCAAAGTGGGCCTTATCTCACCGCCACTACCCACCCGCTAGCCAATGCCACATTGGAAGCCTTGGAGAATTATCCCTGGCCAAAGGTGGATCGCTTCCTCCGTCTTGAAGAACTGATAGAACGGGCACAACACCTGAGCGAACGCACGGATTACGCTGTTGTAGGGCGTGCTCCCGACTCTTATGGACTTTTCGAACGCTGTTGTACTCTGCGCGGAACCGAGCAGTTTCTGGTTGATCTGGTCGAAA
Organism: Thermanaerothrix sp.; assembly: GCF_056331585.1. NCBI lineage: Bacteria > Bacillati > Chloroflexota > Anaerolineae > Anaerolineales > Anaerolineaceae > Thermanaerothrix > Thermanaerothrix sp. The sequence continues at coordinate 399 of NZ_JBWGPQ010000050.1, read as the reverse complement.
ACCCCACCTTTGCCGAGACCTTGATCTATCATGTTGCCCAAGTTTTAGAACAACTTCTCATCCGTTATCTAGAGGCCGCCGGAAAATGGCTGGACATTCTAGAACTACCCGGAGATGACTACGCGGGAGAAACGCCTATTATCTCCCCACGCATGTTTAACCGCTTCTTTGCCCCAGCCTGGAAACATCTCATTGGTGTCATCCGCGACCTGTCCCCGCATATCAAAATTCTCTTCCACTCCGACGGCAATATGACTCCTTTTCTGGGACGGTTAGCCGACCTGGGCATAGATGCCTTCCATAGTGTTGAACCCTTACCCAACGTAGATTGGGCCGCGCTTAAGGCGCAATATGGGGATAGGTTGACTTTTTGGGGCGGTATTGATATTAAGAATGCCT
>NZ_JBWGPQ010000049.1:0-15240 GCF_056331585.1 Thermanaerothrix sp. | reverse complement strand
TTGGCGTTTTCAATAAAATTTTAAGGCAGCCCCCCAAATTTGTCAACCCAAACTTAACCGACCTTGTCTGCTCTCCCAATTACATAACCCAACTCACACCATCCTGAGCCTACCATAGTAAAATAACATTAACCTTACAATTGGCAAATAAATTGCACCATATTTACCCTAGAAAAAGGTCTCACCCCCAGCTCAATGAACGCGCTTAATCAGTTGCTTTCACTTATTATCACACCGCCTGGCAATCTCCTCTTCCACCTTGTTCTGGCCTTTTCCGTTCTGTTCGCCTTTCAGAGTGTTGTCTCCTGGCCACTTGAACTGATCCCTGCTGCGCGTCGGAGCCTTAACCAAGGGCTCATCATCATCCTCGCCGGTCAAATTGTTCTTTTTGTCAGTGCTGCATTAGCCTGGCAAAACTTAATTCTATCTCGCTTTATCCTTCCCTCCCTAGAACGAATGGTTTCAGCCATCACGTTACTCTGGCTAGGGCGGCTTTGGCTTTTTCCATTGCCCAACCTTCGTGCAAATCGGCTCTTCTTGGTACTCACGATACTCCTCCTGCTTCTTTTCTTGATCGAGACTTTACTCACCCAATCTTTAGAAGTGTCATCGGCTTATAACATTACCCGATTCGATCAAATTTGGACCGGCCTCATCGTTACACTTGCGGGTATGAGCCTTATTGTCGCGTTTTTACGCCCCAACGACAACCCTACAAGTGAGGGATTCGCTTTTATGGGGCTTATTCTGCTTGGAGGACTTCTTTTCTTTGCACTTGATCCACGACAGTCAGATGCACCAGCTTATTTACGCTTGGCCCAGTTGTGCGCATTCCCGCTTTTACCCGCTCTGATACAGCGTATCATGCGGTTAAATACCTCCTCCTTTTCTGCTGACACACCCAACGAATCCGCTGCTCTCACAACCTCATCGCCAAAACCTTCCATCCAAAGCATCTTTTATTGGAGTGATGTGGCTTGCAAAATCGGGAAGAACAACCTTCTCCAGGAATTGTCCCGTGCAATTGCTCACACCTTCCAAGCGGATCTTTCCCTACTCTTGCGTCAGGACATGGAAAATCCCGGACGCTTGAGATTAGAAGCAGGCTACGATTTAGTACGAGATGAGCCTATTGGGCAAAATTACGCTCCGGCTGCGCGCTTCCCCAAATTATCCAATGCCCTAAACCTCAAGAAACCCTTACTGATTCCAAGCAATTCCACCTGGGATCAAGACCAAGCCTTAGCCACCCTGCTTGGTTTGGAGCATATTGGCTCGACGCTGGCCGTTCCCTTCCAACTCTCCGGCTCGGACAATGGATTGATGGTTTTGCTTACTCCTTATTCAAACCACACTTGGACACCTGAGGAATTAAACCGCTTACAATTGCTGAGCCAAAAAATTACTGCCATTCTCAACATGGACTCAGAATATCGTTATCTAAAAGATAACGCTGCCCTCATCGAACAACAGTTGCAAGCGCTCCAAGACAAATTGGATCGCCTTCAGAAGGAAAATGAAGCCCTTCGTAAATCTTTTGATGTGACACAGGCTTCTTTAGCCGTTCCCGCAAACGACTTAGAGGTGCTTCTTAATTTACAACGTACATCTCAGGACACCATTGAAGCCCTTCAGGCCGAAAATCGCGCGCTCAAAGAAATGCTTGCCGAGAGCCAGCAAAAAGTCCCTTCTAGCATTGAAATTGAACACCTCGAAAACGAACTCCGTTCTACGCTCGAAGAAGTTGCCCGCCTACAAAATGCTCTGGCCGAAGCCAACATTCAAATCCTTAAACTCCAGCAAAGCGCCAAACAGCCTTATGGATTGCCTTCTGCACAGCAAGAAGTACTGATCTCTTTGATCCAAGAAATGCGACAACCGCTTTCTTCTATCCTTGGCTATGTGGATCTCCTGATGGGAGAAACTATTGGTATCTTAAGCGCTCTTCAACGCAAATTTCTTGAGCGCACCCGCGTCGCCACAATGAAAACTCGGGATTTACTCGAACAACTCCTAGAGGTCATTTCCTCCCTTACTCAACACTCTATTGAAATTATGAGCACAACGACTGAAGTTGGCCCGATCATTGATCAAGTCCTAAATGACCTTGCGCCTCAATTCCAGCAATATGAAATCAGCATTCGCCTAGATCTCCCCTCAGAATTACCCAAAGTGCGTCTAAACCCGGATAACCTTTATCAGATCCTTATTCAACTTCTACAACAAATGTCAAAGAACATGTCCGCTGAAAGTGAGCTTACTGTGCGTGCCCTAACTGATATGGGATCTAATGCATCACCCTTCCTTGCTTTCCAGATTTCAATTGCATCCTGGGAAAATGAAAAGAACGTATCGCGTCGGAGGTTGTATGGCATCTCTTCCATTGAGAAACCACAGTCACAAATCGGTAAAGAAGAACTAAATCTTGGTCTCGTCAAAGCCCTCATTGAAGCCAACGGTGGCAGAGTGTATATTGACAGCGATAAGTTTACCCATGCTACGGTTGTAAATATCCTTTTACCTATTGCAACAACTTATACGGCAGATGAGATCTCATGAGAAAATGGTCAATGCTTTGGCCGGGGCTGGGATGGGGTATCCTTTCCACGCTCCTCGTGATTGGGGCATTCTTCCTCGCGAGTAGCGATTTGAAAACAACCATTTCACCCCCACCTACTGTATTACCAACCCCCAACTTGACCCCAATCCTCCTCCCCATTGGCACGAGTCTCCCGATCGCCACGACCACCGACACCCCATACATCGAGCTAACTTGCCCGATTCCAAGCAATTGGGTACCGCACTTAATACAACCCGGAGAAACGTTGCAGGACCTCGCCCTTCAAGCAGGGATCTCCATTGAGCAACTAACAACGAGCAATTGCCTGATCAGTCAAAATCTTATGCCAGGTACCATTCTATACCTACCTCCTCCTACGATTACACACTCAACCCCCAACCTGATTAGCGCAACTACTACGGGATGCACTGTGCCTCCCGGCTGGATTTTTTATCGGGTTCAGCGTGGAGACACCTTAACGCGCATCAGTGGGTTATATGGAATCAGTGTATGGTGGCTAAAACAGGCCAATTGCCTAGAAACCGATGTAATTATTACCGGCCAATACTTGCGAGTACCCAACGTTGCCACACGTACGTTCACACCGACAACGTCGCCTCAACCCGAGGTAATACTCCCAAGCCGCACCCCCATGCCCCCCACAGCGACTTTTACCGTAGTAATACCAACGGCTACTCTTACCCCGTCCTTTTCCCCGGTCCCAACAGAATTGCTCACACCCACCCTGACAGCGTCTATTACCCCTTCCTCTACTCTTACCGAGACACTTACATCTACTCCTACAGAGACACCTACACCTACTGCAACAGAAACCACAATGGTAATTGGTGGCACCGAATGGGATGAAACTTTTAAGTTGCCACAATCGTCTTATAATAAACTCAATCCCCTATAAGTGTTCAGATTATGAAAAGATTCTTTCTGTTTCTTACCCTACCTTTACTAATTTTTGCATTAATTTTGGCTTGTAATCTGCCAGCTCAAATTACCAGTCAAAGTGGTGTGATTCCCATAGCACAACAACTGGTTACCGTTGCTCCTGATGCCACAGCCACCCCGACCCCATTTCTTCCCCAAATCATTACCCCCGAAGTAATGAACACGCCGGAGTTACCTCAACCCACCCAAGAACCGACCGCAACGGGCATTCCCTGGGAGATCACCCCCGCAGAAGGACAGGTCAATATTCTTGTGTTAGGCTCAGATTGGCGCCCTGGAGCCGGATACCGCACTGACGTTATTCTTCTAGTCTCGCTCAACCCTAAATTGGGAACAGCCAGCCTAGTCTCGTTCCCCCGCGATCTTTATGTGGATATTCCGGGACGAGGTAAAAACCGCATCAACACCGCCCACCCAGCTGGTGGGTTCCCGCTGACCGTAGCTACTTTCCAGCAGAACTTTGGGATCACGATTGATTATTACATACTCACCAACTTTCAGGGGTTTGTAAACATCGTTGATAGTTTGGGTGGCATTGATGTTTATGCCGCCAAGAATCTCACGGATCAGTGCAAACTTCCTCAGGCTCAAAACGGCTATTGTTCCGTTGGTCCGGGTTTGGTACACATGGATGGACAAACTGCCCTATGGTATGTACGTTCGCGTTATAGCACCAGTGACTTTGACCGCACACGTCGCGAGCAGGAAGTCCTAATTGCATTGTTCAATAAATTGATGAGCCTAAATGCGATTGCCCGTGCTCCAGAACTCTACGAATATTACCGCTCTAGTGTAGAGACTAATCTTCCTCTTGATGTCGCCCTCTCATTAGCGCCCCTTGCTCCTCAATTGTTGGCCGACCCCTCCCGCATCCAGCGTTATACCATCGGTCCTGGCCTAGTTACGCCAACCACAACCGAAAGTGGCGCCTATGTGCTTCTTCCTAATATCGAGGCTATCCGCGAAATATTACGCCAAGCCCTGAACGCTCAATAACCCCAACACCTAATAAAAAATTGACCAGACCCTCATTTTCGAAAGGTCTGGTCAATTTTGTCAAAGACTCCTATAATTAATTTATCTATACGAAAACCTGGAGACCTTTTATGAATGAACATTTTGAAATTCCTCCTCACATCACGGCTCAGACCCCTATAATCCCGATCATCCGTGCTTGGGAAATTTATCTTCAGGATCAGGGTAAATCCCCATACACGATCAAATCTTTCATCAGTGACCTCTCGTTGCTAGCAAGTTATCTTCCTCCGGATCGTGCAGTTGGGGAAGTCACCACCCGGGAATTAAACAATTTCTTGAGTTGGTTACAATACGGGCGCGGTGTCCCTTGTAGCCCCAAAAGCCTTGCCCGCCGGATCACTGCCATCAAGGCCTTTTTCCGCTGGCTCTATCAAAATGGGCGAATTACTACCGACCCGGCTGAAAAAGTCATCCAATATTCTGTCATTAGCCCCCTACCCCAAGTACTTACCCTCGAGGAAGAGCAAAAGATTTTGGACGTTGCCGAGTCTTACCGGCGCGCCCGCAAACCTGATGCACGTCCTTTTACCCTAGTGAGTTTGCTGCTCCAAACCGGTATCAAGAAAGGGGAATGTCTCAATGTTCATCTAAATCACATTGACACCTCTAATCCTGAGGCTCCTTTTCTCTTTGTCCGCTATAGCCATCCTCGTAACCGCTATAAAGAACGCAAACTCTCTCTTACCCCGAGCTGGATTGAGGCCTATCACGAATATCTGGAACAATACCAACCCCGAGAAACATTATTCCCTTGGTCTGCGCGGCGCTTGGAGTACTTGCTTGAAGACCTGGGTGAAGAGGCCGGTCTTACCAAGCACCTCTCTTTTGACATGTGTCGCTGGACATGTGCACTTCGAGACTGGCTTTCAGGCATGGATCGTGAGCAGATTCGCCAAAAATTAGGGGTCTCAAAGATTCAATGGCGGGAAATCGGAATGAAGTTACAGCTGTTGGCAAATGAAGTTACTCAACAGCAATGATCACTGGAAGACTCGCCCTGACGATACATTCTCAATTTCAATACTTCACGGGTGAACGGTGTAAGCCGATGGGGATGGGCAATGCGGAAACCCGGAACCCATACCAGCGAATCTCCTGAGAAGACGAGCGGCCAACGATCGCGCACCCAGCGTGGCAAATGGACGTTAACCATAAAATCCGAGAGGCGCATCGGCTCTGACATGCCATAAGGCCAAAAGCGATCACCTGGTTTTCTTGTCCTTAATAAAAGCGGTGGGCGTAGAGTGTCATAGTCTAGATAGGCTGTAAAAGGATCTTGTCCACCTGATACAGCGATTTCATGGGATTGAGCCAAAGAGGTCTCCAAGATCCACCCTTCATTTAGAACTAAATACCCTGGGACATCAATTTCGATTAATGCCCCAGGGGAGACTAATGGCCACTGAGGCATGACCGGCCAATTTCCACGCGGAAAGAAATAAATCAAAGAATGGTCAAGAACTACTTGAACACCACCTTCCATTTCAACCTGCCCTGGCTGTCCACTTTGAATAAACCGCATCACCCGAGTGATCGAAACGAAATTACTCCCATATAGGTCGCGCGAGAACCGGCCAGCCGCTTCTTTAACTAGATTTGCCCGCACGCCTTCAACCTCGGTACAAAACTCAGCCCGTTTGAAAGTTAAATAATCCGGCCTTTCTTCCCCCAGGCAGCGCTGCCAGGCATTTTGTACCGCGTGATCCACAATTTGATAATCAGCCTGCAAACTGAAAGACATCTGCCATAAATGACGTCGAATTTGGGGATTGTAGGTGTCTAAGATCGGAAGAAGTTCATGGCGTACCCGATTGCGCAGGAACCGTGAATCACGATTCGTTGTATCCTGACGAAAGGTAATCTTGTTTTGTGCCAGATACACCTCGATATCCCTCCGCCACATCCCCAAAAGTGGGCGTACCAGCGGGATACTGGTTGAAAATTCTGCTAAGATCATGCGGAAACGCATACCACATAGTCCCTTAAGCCCGCTTCCTCGCAAAAGGTGTAACAGAACGGTTTCCACCTGATCATCCGCAGTATGTCCAACAGCCACTGCCTGGCACATATTTGCCTCCGCTGCCTCGAAGAGAAAGTGATACCGCATTTGTCGAGCAGCGGCCTCGAGTGAGAGTCCTGATTGCTTCGCATATGTTTTGACGTCACCCTGCCCTAGAATGAAGCGACAATTAAGACGACTTGCCTGTTCCTTCACCCACTCGGCATCTGCCCGGGAATCGGGACGCAAGTTATGATCAAAGTGAGCAACCACAACCGGAAACCCCAATTCTAGCAGGCGACGCCACAAAAAGACACTATCTGGACCTCCTGAAACGCCTACTAAAATTGGAGAATTTTTATTCAGCCCACAAATCTCACACAGCAAGGACTCGTCTACTAATCGCATCCTTTGTCGTTTCTCCTAAAAGTGGATTATAAATCCTTCTTACCGACCTCAAGTTTCGGTTGGGGTTGAGTTTTACTAAGTCTTCGGACTTGTCTCGCTTTTAAGATTATGCTAGACTGCAAAGGAATAATGAATCTGGGAGTAACTTCTACATGGCAGAAAAAATTTTAGTCATTGATGATGATCTGGAAACTTTACGGCTGGTTGGGTTGATGTTACAAAAGCAAGGTTATCATATTCTCACCGCTGCATCGGGAGAAGAAGGGATACAGGTTGCTTTACGTGAGCGACCCGATCTTATCCTTCTTGACGTGATGATGCCAGGCCTGAATGGATTTGAAGTTACTCGCCGACTGCGCCAAAATCCGGAAACCGGTTCAATTCCTGTCCTAATCTTCACCGCAAAATCTCAAGTAGAAGACAAGGTTGAGGGTTACGAGGCAGGTGCCGATGATTATCTTACAAAACCGATTCACCCGGCCGAGCTGATTGCTCATATCAAAGCCCTACTCGGGCGAAGCCGTGCCCGTCGGGAAGCCGCTCTACCCCGAGGATACGTCCTTGGCCTTACTGCGGCTAAGGGGGGTATAGGACTTTCAACCCTAGCCCTAAATCTGGGGCTGGCATGCTACCAACGTAGTAAAAGTGACGTTGTGCTGGCTGAACTTCGCCTTGGCGAAGGGATATGGGCTGAAATGCTAAGTCTCCATGATGATCAAGCCCTGAAAGCACTGCTCAGTCTTCCTCTTCACGAAATCACTCGTTCTACGGTGGATAATCAACTTCTGCGCACGACGTTGGGGGTGCGATTATTGTTGTCGCCGCGCCAGATAGAAGGTTATACTCCGCTCTTCTCCGGAATGGGCGAAAAACTGGTTGCCATTACTCGTCACCTGGCCACATTAGCATCACTGATCATCCTGGATATTGGAACCCCGTTTCTCCCCGGTTATATTGATATCCTTAATCAATGTGACGAGGTCATGATCGTCACCGAATCTCAGCCTTTTACCCTAAGACTTACCCGTCGTTTGATCACCGATCTTGAAGGATATGGCTTTGGAAAATCTAAAATCATGTCTATTGTGCTCAATAACCGCATGCGGGCTGATCTTCAATACACAATAACCCAAGTGCAGGACACTCTGGAACATGCTGTGAGTGCAACGATATCCCCGGTACCTGAACTAGCCTATCATGCGGCTTTGCGCTCAGTGCCTCTTTTACATATACAACCTGAGGGGCTTTACGCCCAACAGATTATGCAGCTAGCATCCCAGTATGTTGAACGCACACGGGTCTAACCGTTATGTCTGACCCACAATTGGAAAAATCTATCCATACGTTAGCCGAATGGATACGCAACGGACACCATGTGGTGGCTCTAACCGGTGCCGGTATTTCCACTCCCTCCGGAATTCCCGATTTCCGTTCCCCTCAAACCGGCCTTTGGAAACGTGACCACCCTTTAGAGGTTGCCTCCTGGCGCGCATTTCGCCACCACCCCCACCGTTTTTTTGGGTGGCTGCGACCGCTTGCCGAAAAGTTATGGTACGCCCAACCAAACGCGGCTCACAAAGCGCTGGCTGAACTTCAGAAAGCAGGCTACTTAAAAGCCATTATCACCCAGAATATTGATAATCTGCATCAGCGCGCTGGCGCTACTCAAGTCATTGAACTTCATGGCTCACTACGCACCCTCTCGTGCTTGAATTGCCAGCGCCAGTATAAAGCGGAGAACTTCATTGAATCTTTTCTCACTCAAGGTATTCCACCTCGTTGTCCCAATTGTCGCGCTTTTCTTAAGCCCAATATTGTGCTCTTTGAAGAGATGCTTCCTGTCGAAGCCTGGGAGGAGGCACAACAACATTGTGAGAACGCCGATCTTTTAATGGTGATAGGCAGCTCACTTGAAGTGATTCCCGCTGCTCAACTACCCATCTATACCCTAGAGAAAGGCGGTAAGGTGGCGATTATTACTCTCTCCCCCACCTATCTGGATCACGAAGCTACCCTTGTCCTTCACCGTGATGTTCTGGAAGTCATTCCACCAATTGCTACCCTCATATTGGGTAACTCTGTCTAAGCCAAATCCTCGAATATCTCCATAGGCGCTACTCCAACCCCCACAATGCCTCCCCCCCCATGAGCACCTAGCACCGGCCCAATAGTAGCCGGTGGTAAGAAGTGACACTTAAACAACGACTTGAGGCGTTCAGTCAGAATTGTCACGCCTTCTGGATTTTGGCTATGCGCAATTTGAATTCTCAAAGGACTTCCGGGAGAAAATCGCTTGGCAATGTAGTCTGCTTGCGCCAAAATCGCTCGCCGTAGTGAAAATTCCTTACCCAGTTCGATAATAATCCCCGCTCTTAAATCAAACGCCATGATAGGTTTAATATTCATTACAGAACCTACTAACCCCCTGAGGTGCCCTACCCTGCCTCCTGCAATAATATACTTGAGTGTTGGTAGCATAAAGATACCAAACATTTTGTCTCGTATTCGGTTCAATAGTTGAAGAATACGCTCCAATGACCAACCAGCCTGAACTGCTTTGGCTGCCATCTCTGCACACCACCCCACAATGACCGAAATACCACCGGTATCAAAAAAAGTGACTCTCGCTTCAGGCACCATCGCAGCAGCCGTGCGGGCTGCGCTAAGCGTACCACTGAGTGCAGAGGATAAATGAATTGAAAGGATCTCCGGATCTAGTTTTGCTAGTTCACGATAAACCGAAACAAACTCACCCACCGAGGGTTGAGATGTTCGAGGCATTTCTCCCCCACGCAAACGAAGATAAAAATTCTCATGGCTGATATCCACACCACTCCGATAGGTGGTTTCACCAAATATCACATATAACGGGACCACATGAATTTTCAATCCCTCTATTTGCTCGGGGGCAAAATCTGCAGCGCTGTCTGTGACTACCAGCATAGATCTCTGACACTCCTCTTTCACATTATTCAACGACTTCCCCGTCGTCCGAACTGACGTTCCAACACTTCAACAGAGAGATGAATCATTGTAGGCCGCCCATGCGGGCAAGTCCGTGGCGATTCACACGCTTCCAAATCTCTCAGTAAAGCTTCCTGTTCCTCACGCGAGAGCACTTGTCCGCCTTTGACCGCGGCCCGTTTGCAAATCCGTGCAATCAGTCTTGCTTCCATTTCTCTTTCTAACAGAGATTCGTCTTCCTCGAAGGAATCCAAGAGAGACTGCAATATCACAACCGGATCACTGTTCCTTAAAACAGCCGGAACAGATCGTATCAAAAAGGTATCCCCTCCAAAAGGCTCGACCTCAAAACCCCATTGTCGCAACATCGGTACATAGTGTTGAAATTCATCTACTCTAACCCCCGGTACCCGAATGGGTTGCGGATTCAATAAAGGCTGAACTGCCAACCCTTGCTCTCGTTCACGCCACATTCGCTCAAACAGCACCCGTTCGTGAGCAGCATGCTGATCAATCAGATAGAGCCCATCTGGACCTTCGGCTACTAAATACGTTGCCCCTACTTGTCCTACTAAACGGAGCAAAGGAATGCGAGACTCAGGTAAAAGGGTCTGTTTGAGTGGCGAAGATGCAGGGAACGAAGTATTAGGTTCCGAGGGTGAAGGCACTTCTTGAGCGTTGTTCGGTACAGTTCCACCTTGCAGACCAGCGGCCATTTGCCAGGCAGGATCTATCATCTGATGAGACGTTCCTGACGACCAGACGGAAGGTGTAATATGGATTCCGACAGGCTGAGCGAGCAATGCCCGCCGCACTGCACGCTGAACGGCTGAAAAGACTCGTTCAGGCTGACGAAACCGTACCTCGGCTTTAGTTGGATGAACGTTGACGTCCACCGCTTCAGGATCCAACCAGATAAACAACATCGAGATAGGGTAGCGTCCCACCATCAGCATGGTATGATAGGCTTGAAGTAGCGCAGAGGTAAGTGCAATATCTTGAATCCACCGCCCATTGACAAAAAAGGTGATATCTCTTCGATTAGAACGGGTAAGCGCGATCGGGCTGGTGAACCCCTGGATGGATAAATCAGGCTCTTCTAATATGACCTCGAGCATCTGACGCGCCACATCTACCCCATAATATGTCGCTAAAATTTCGCGCCGATCCCCGTGCCCATAAGTCTGTAAAAACACCTTGCCATCGTGAACTAAACGAAACCGCACCTCGGGGTAAGCAACAGCATATCGGCTGATCAGCGCGTTGATCAAATTCCGTTCCGTTGAATCCTGTTTGAGGAACTTAAGCCGCGCCGGAACGTTATAGAACAAATCCTCCACCCGCACAACCGTTCCTGGTGGGACACCAGCTGGCTCATAGGTTTCAACTTTTCCCCCGTGAACAACAATTTTTCCTCCATGTTCAGCATGAGGGGGGCAAGAGATCAGCGTCAACCGCGAGACGGCTGCAATGGAAGCCAAAGCCTCACCGCGAAATCCAAGGGTGCGAATATTGAACAAATCTTCTGCCGTTTTCAATTTGCTGGTCGCAAAGCGCGCAATAGCCAGGGTCAACTCTTCATAAGAAATGCCACACCCATTATCCGCAACCTCGATTAAGCGCTTCCCCGCCTTGCCGGTTTCAATGGTGATCTCGTTTGCTTTTGCGTCTAGGGCGTTTTCAACCAATTCCTTAATGACCGAAACCGGTCGTTCAACGACTTCACCCGCTGCAATTTTTGCAGCCACCTCTTCAGGCAAAACTTGTATTGGCATCGTTCACCTGGACTACCAATGATCACCGGGTTGATCTAATTATATCTATGAAATTCTCCCTTCTATCAAGAGAAAACACAAGGTTCCTTCCAAATAAAAGTTCACCTCTTCTCATCCCTTCACAAACTCGTTATACTGCAAAGCATGAAGCCAAGAATTTTGATCTTCGATCTTGATGACACGTTATATCCGGCTTCCTCAGGGGTATGGGAAGCCATTGGTAAACGAATTGATCTGTTCATCCACCAAAAACTAGGGCGGCCCTACGAAGACGTTGAACCCTTTAGGAAGACTTTATTCCGCACTTATGGGACAACGCTGCGCGGCCTTTATCTTCAATATCACATAGATCCAGCCGAATATTTAGCATTTGTCCATGACATTCCTCTGGAACACTATCTCCAACCCAATCCCGAATTAAGAACGTTGCTCAAAGTGCTGCCTTACTCTAAAGTCATCTTCACTAATGCCGATAAAAACCACGCCAACCGTGTCCTGCAGAGGTTAGATCTAGAGGGATGCTTTACCCAAATCATCGACATTTGGGATATGCTACCCTCTTGCAAGCCATTTCCAGAAGCCTTTCAGACTCTATTGCAAAAACTTCACAATCCCGACCCTAGCGTTTGTCTTTTCATTGACGATTTACCTGCAAACCTACATACTGCGCGGCGCTTAGGTTTCTGGACCGTCCATGTGAGCGAAAACGGTCACCCTCACCAAGGCCATTTTCATATTCGACATATTGAAGACCTCCCTTATGTGCTCGCTCAGGGAAGTTTGTTTGAAGACGAGTGGGAATAAAAGATGAACACTGACTCGCCTGGGGCCTGGTTGATCATTCTTTTACTCTGCGCATTCACACTGGTTACAAACCTCGCCTTGGTCTCTCTGTGGCGGCAGCGCCATAATCCTCCGCACCACGGCAGACCCAAGCTATACCTCAGGTTTTCCTTAGGTGAGCTTCGTCACAATGAGGAAGCTGAGTGGGAACGACTTGCGCAGGCTGTACGTAAACTGCCACTTGCTGATACCACATCGCCTTCACATCATTACGAGGTAAATTCTCAACCATAAAAACCTGCTTATTGGAGCACATGTCATGTCTTCCAAACCGGTACGCATCGCCTTACTTGTACTACTCGCCCTAAGTTTTTCTCTAGGATGTTTCGGTTCTGGTTTGGTTGTAGGTTTGAGGGCACCGGCGACCACCTCGGCCTTCATAAATCGTGTTTTAGAGCAACTCCCACTAATCCCCACCCCCGTAGCCACTCCTGGTACTTCCTTGGAAACGCTATTTAAACCCTTTTGGCAAGCGTGGGATCTGGTTCATGAGCAGTACGTTGATCAGCCCGTTGACGACGAAGCCCTCATGCGCGGCGCGATCCGCGGCATGCTCGAAGCCCTCAACGATCCTCATACCGGTTACATGGACCCCTTTGAATTCCAGCAAGCCAATGCACCACTAGAAGGAGAATATGAAGGGATTGGGGCATGGGTAGATACCAGTGGTGAGTTTTTAACGATTATCAGCCCCATGCCCGATTCACCAGCCGAAAAAGCGGGACTCAAAGCCGGAGATAAAATCATTGCCGTTGATGGCGAAGATATGACCGGCGTTGACCCAAGCCTGGTTCTACGCCGAGTTCTAGGCCCAGCCGGCTCAACAGTGACCCTCACCATTCAACGCGAGGGGGAGCCAACACCATTTGAAGTGCAAATTGTTCGCCAGAAGATTACTATTCCCTCTGTAGAAGGCAAAATGCTGGATCAGCACATTGCCTATGTCTGTCTCTTTACCTTTGGTGAAAAAACCGCCTCTGATCTCAGGCGCATCCTGAAGGATTTATTGGATCAGAAACCAGTAGGAATCATTCTGGATCTAAGAAATAACGGCGGTGGTTACCTGAACGCAGCCATAGATGTTAGTTCAGAATTCATTAAAGATGGGGTGATCATGTATGAGGTATACGGGGATGGGCGAAAAATCTCCTATCGCGCCAAAGGAAATGGTATTGCCACAGATATTCCCCTGGTGGTATTGGTAAATGAAGGAACAGCATCGGCCTCTGAAATTACTGCCGGAGCAATCCAGGATTATCAACGAGGAAAATTGGTCGGAACAAAAACATTCGGCAAAGGCTCAGTGCAATCATGGACTCCTCTGGTCAATAATCAGGGCGCAGTCCGCATTACAATTGCTCGCTGGTTAACCCCTCAGGAACGCCAGATTAACGGCGTTGGGCTCACTCCGGATGTCGAGGTGCCCCTAACCGAAGAGGATCTCAAAGCCGGACGAGACCCACAACTTGATCGGGCTATTCAATTGTTGCTCCAGGAATAAAGCGATGAAGCGTCCGTTTTCCCTTCTGTTCTTGATTGGAATGCTCCTATTGGCCACCTTGTGTGGAGCGATCGGGGGTGGGCTGACAGCTTATTATCTGCTTCAAAATCAAAAGACAACCTCGATGCTGCCCCTCACAATAACTTCTCCCGCTCCAACAACCGAAGCCACACCTGTTGCGCATCTTTTCATTCAAACTACCCAGATTGAAACCACCATCACCCAGGTAGTAGAAAAAGTCAGCCCTGCCGTGGTAACCGTGGTCGCAAAGATGCCTGATCAGATGGGATTCTTCGGGGTCATTCCCGGCGGAACCTCTAGTGGCAGTGGTTTTATTATCTCCCGCGAAGGATACGTTATTACCAACAACCACGTTGTTGAAGGCTCTGAGTCGGTAAAGGTGCTTTTGCTTTCAGGAGAAGAGCGTCCTGCCCAGATGGTCGGAACGGATCGCTTTTCTGATTTAGCGGTTTTGAAGATAGAAGGTGATGTACCCGCCATAGTCACATTGGGCAACTCAGATGCCCTGCGCCCCGGTGAAACCGTCATCGCGATCGGATCACCTTTGGGGGATTTTAAAAATTCGGTCACTGTCGGTGTCATCAGCGCCACCGGACGCACCATTAATACGGGTGAGGGGTATTATTTGGAAGGTTTGCTCCAAACCGATGCGGCTATCAATCAAGGTAACTCAGGTGGGCCTTTGGTCAACCTAGCAGGAGAAGTTGTTGGGGTAAACACGCTTATTGTACGCACCTCAAGCACCGGTGTTACTGTAGAGGGCCTGGGATTCGCCATCCCCTCAAACACGGTTCAGGCCGTGGCCACACAAATTATCGAAAAGGGTTATGTGTCGCGCCCATACCTTGGAGTGCGCTGGCAACCCATCAATCCCACATTAGCCCAACAGTACAATTTGCCTGTAGAGTGGGGAGTCTATGTAGCTGAAGTAATCGAGGGAAGTCCCGCAGAGGCGGCTGGTATCCGACCTGGTGACATCATTACCCGTATCGGGGATTTACCCATTGATGCCAATCATCCCTTCATCAACGTGCTGTTCAATTTCAAACCGGGCGACGAAGTGACCGTTGAGTTGGTTCGGCGTTTGCATGTTCTTCAGGTCACACTCACCCTAGGGGAATCGCGCTAATCTAGAATTTCCTAATTTTAGATATTGTGCCAAATTTCACTC
>NZ_JBWGPQ010000048.1:0-15572 GCF_056331585.1 Thermanaerothrix sp. | reverse complement strand
GTTTACCCTTCAAAATCCGCGCAGTGCACCCGGATAACGGCAGCGAGTTCCTGAAGGTCCATCTCCTGCGCTACTGGCTGGACAGGCGGAAACGGACCGCAGACAGAAAACAGAACTTGACAAAATTACTCTAATTCACTATTATTATTTAGGAGTACTAAACAATGTCGGTCGTTAATCCTCGTTCCCGCACTACCCCGGCGGCCCAAGCGGTGCTGGGGCTGTACCGCCTGAGCCAGGGATTGCAGCATCACCTGCGCGAACGCGCTCAGAAACGGGGGCTCTCGCCTGCCCAGGCACAAGCCCTGCTCTTTCTCCACTACGCTCGTCCGGGTGTGCGCACCATCGGTGGGCTGGCTCAACGGCTCGGCTGCACCCCCGCCACCGCCAGCGGCGTTGCCGATGCCCTGGAGCGCAAAGGGCTGATTGAACGCCATCCCCACCCCGACGACCAACGCAGCATCGTCCTGGCGCTAACCCCGGCGGGTAGAGATGAGGTCCTGGCATTGGAAGACTGGCTAGATGACCTGGAAGCGAGGGTGGCCAACCTGCCGGCGGCTTTACAAGAGGCTCTTTTGGCGGCCGTTCAGGCGCTGGTGCATACCCTCCAGCAGGATGGTCACCTTGTGGTTTATGAGATGTGCTGGGGTTGCCACTTCTTCCGCCCCTATGTTCACCCCGAAACCCCCGCGGCCCCGCACCACTGTGCGTTTGTGGATGCACCGCTCCCCGATCCCCATACCTATCTGGAGTGTCCGGATTTTATTCCCCGTTCCCCCTGAAAGGAGGTGAGGCCGATGCCCGTCCCGATCATCCTTTACGGTGCTCCCGCGTGTGAGGATACAGCCCGCACCCGAGCCGACCTGCAGGCACGAGGTTTGCCCTTTGAGGACGTCAACATAGATACCGACGTCGCTGCCGAAGCCTTTGTGATCTTTATTAATCGGGGTTATCGCAGTACCCCCACCCTGGTGATCGGGGCTGGCCCACACAAGGTGATCCTGACCGAACCGAATTCCACTGACCTGGATTGGGCACTATCCTTATTCCTCTAGAGTATCCCGGTACGGTATCGAAAGGAGGTTCTGTATGAGTGCGATTCCCGGTTACACCTACGGCATAACCGACACCCGTTCCCCGCTCACCCCTGACGACCTGGAGCATCTAAAACAAGCGGTGCTTTTTGGGGCGGAGGATGAGCGGTATCTGCGCTTAGCCGGCGAGGTCCTGGCCGATCAAATCGAGGAGATCTTAGATGTGTGGTATGGCTTTGTCGGCTCGCACCCTCACCTGCTTTACTATTTCACCGATGGACGCGGCAATGCCAATGCGGGGTATCTCGCGGCCGTGCGCAAGCGCTTTGGACAGTGGATCCTGGATACCTGTAACCGCCCCTATGATCAAGATTGGCTGAACTACCAGCATGAGATCGGTCTGCGCCACCATCGCAGCAAGAAGAATCGCACCGACCAGGTCGAGGCGGTGCCTTTCGTACATCATCGTTACATGGTCGCCTTCATTTACCCCATCACAGCCACCATCAAGCCTTTCCTGGCCCGCAAAGGGCATTCCCCAGACGAGGTGGAAAAGATGCACCAGGCTTGGTTCAAAGCCGTGGTACTTCAGGTCGCCTTGTGGAGTGCGCCTTATGTCCAGGCCGGGGAATGGTAGAAGCAACGGGCACGCCCTAAAACGCTGGCCAACCCCATCCGGTACAGACGGTGTGCCGAGCGAAGAGCGCGCCCAACGTTTAGTTTAGCCGAAAGAGTTGGGGTCGTCAACGACCCCAACTCTTTTTTAAGCCGCTTGAAGGGCTGCCGCGATTTCGCGCGCCCAGCCCTCGATTTGTGCCCAATCGCGAAAATCCCCTGTCGGGGCCTTGAGCGCTTTGAGGATCAGGCGCTCGGCAAAATTGAGTTTCTCCGGCCAGATCGCGCCGTGGAAGAAAGCCACCTCGCGCGGGTGGATCTGATCGGCCAGGGGCTGCAGATCCGGGGGAAAACGCCAGCCCTGCATCAGCGTCACCGGGTCATCGTTGCCGGTCGGCCCGGAGGAAAAGAGCCACGTGGGACGCGCGGCGAGGGCTGCGGCGTGGGTCTTGAGGTACGCCGCGGCGGGAGCCAGCCAGCGCCCGCCATAGACCGCACTGCCCAGCACCACGCCATCGTAAGCCGTTGGGGGATCGGCCTGCGCGGCCGGTTGCAGGGTGACCTCCAACCCGCTATGGGTTAATGTCGCAGCCAACCGTTCGGCGATCTCGCGCGTGGCGCCGTATTTGGTGGCATACGCCACCAGGACCCGAGGAGACATGAGGTTGCCTTTCGTTACGGAATTAAGACCATTATAACCCAGGCTAACTTGACACGCCCTCAACTTGCGGGTAAGCTGAGAACAAAGCCGGGTCATAGGTATACCGGTGAAAGGATGGTCGTTGTGGATAGGATTTTTGCCCACTCCTGTGAACAGATGCCCGAATTGGCCGATGATGGCGTGGCGTTGACGGTCACCTCACCCCCCTATTGGAACGCCATTGATTACGACATTCACGCCACCGATAGCCGCCAATATTACCGCACGCGGCGTTATGCGAATGGGTATAAGGATTATCAAGATTATCTGGAATGGTTAACGCGTATCTTTCGTGAGGTCTATCGGGTGACCCGGCCGGGCGGCTTCTGTGCCATCGTCATCGGCACCGTGCTGCTGGAGGGGCGGCTCTATCCGGTACCATTTGATACCGTCTCACGCCTGGTGAGTGATGGCTGGCAATTCCACCAGGACATCATCTGGCATAAATGCACCGCCGGGGTGAAACGCGCCGGGGTAACCATTCAAAATCCCTATCCCGGCTATTACTACCCCAATATCATGAACGAGTACATCCTGATCTTTCAGAAGCCTGGCCCCAAACCCTACGTAGGACGCACCGAGGCGGAAAAGGACGTGGCCCGTTACCCGATTGACCGCCTCTTCACCCTGGACATTGCCAACAATATCTGGCACATCGCGCCGGTGCCGCCGGGCGTGATTGATCATCCGGCACCTTTTCCAGAAGAGATCCCCTATCGCCTGATCACGCTCTATTCTTACCCCGGTGACCTGATCTTGGATCCCTTTACCGGCTCCGGCCAAACGCTCAAAGTGGCCCGTCACCTTGGCCGTCACTACATCGGCTACGAGATCATCGAAAAATATGTGCATCTCGCCGAAACGCGCATCAATGAGCCGCTTGCCCTGCGCGCCCAACAGCTGGTGGCCGTCTTCGATAAGATTGACCTCAACGAACCTCTTCCTCACGCCTCAAACCCCGCTCCAACCTCGGTCCAAATGCCACTCTTTGAAGAAGAGACACCATGAGCGAAGCCGACCTCATTGCCAACCTTGTGCTGCGCCTGGCCGAACTGGGCCGCGCACATCCCTCGGCACCGAACTTAACGCGTATTGAGCCTTTTGAGTCATTCTTTCAAAACGGGAATTTGGATGTCATCCATCTTGATAAGCGTGACGGGGCCCTAACCCGTCGCGAGGTCTTGACCCGTTTGCTGCTGCTGAGCGCAGTGTTGGATCAAGGGCCGGACATCCTCGGTTTGCGCGAGATGGTCATCCGTTTCACCAATGAGCTCTACCGCCGCGAAATTCGTTTCCTGCATAAACCGATCGTGTTTTTTGAGGAATTGGGCATCGCAATTGAGCAATTGCTTGCGCAACATGAAGCCGTCCGTGAGTTGCGAGCCAGAGGCTGGGCAGCTGCCAATCGCACTAACCCTCACCGTTATAACTTGTTCATGGATAACGCACACCAGGCATTGGGATATGCAGTGTTTCGCTGGGGAGTGCCATTGGCTCTCGTCTATCTCTTAGAGCGGGAATTGGACGGGCGAGAAACGGCAACAGCCCTGCTGGATTACCTGGAAAGCGACCCTTCGACCGAGATCATGGCCCAACAGCTTAAGGATCATACCCGCTATGGGCTGGGCAAAGCCATCGGGGACAAAGCGGCCCATCTATTCGGCAAGTGGCTGGTCACTTCGTATCCACTCACCCGGCGCGCTGATGAACTGGCCTGGCAGGGGTTATCGTATGAAGTGCCCTATGACTCAAACGCCGGGCGTGTGTTGTGGCGCACCGGATATTTGCTTTATTGGGCTAGCGAGGACGACTACCTGCGCTACCAGGTGCTTCAACCCCGGCGCGGCAAGGGTGGCACCACCTACATTCGCGTGACCAATCTTCGGGGCAAACCTCTGGGGGAAGGTCGGCCATTAACCGCTGAACTGAAAGATGCCTACGCTGACGTTTGTCGCCATCACCTCAAAACCCATCGCCGTGCCCCGGCCAAGGTGGAAATCCAGCGCATTCAACATGCCTACTTGTTAAGGTTGAACCAACACCACCGGCCACCCTTCGCTGCGGGTCATTTTGATGATGGACTGATTTACGTTGGCACAACCTTCTGTTTCAACCACGCCCAACCCGACTGCTGCACCTGCCCCTTGCGCGATCTCTGCCGCGGTTATAACGATCTGCCAGCGCTGATTACCGCCTACCGCACCTAGGTCCGGCTACCACTCGCCGGCATAATCCACGCGGTAGGGCTCGGCCATCCGGCGCACCCGCGCGTAGCGCAGTTCCACCAACTGGCGCAGGTGCAACGTATCGTGCGCCACCCACGCCGCCAGCAAATCCCCTGCCCGGATCGGCCCGAAGGACGCCTGGTAGGTGCTCTCCCAATCCACGTTCCCCAGCCCATTCAACCAGACCACCGAGCGTTGGCGCTCCTTCATGAACTCCCGCAAGAGGTCTTCCAGGTCACGCTCATTGTCGTTGCGGGCTTCGGGCGTGTGGACCGGGTCAATCGGCGTCCAGGACTGCTCGGGGTGGAAGAGCAACATCTCCAGGCGCGGGCGGAAGTCCTCGCGTTCTTCGTCAATCAGATGCCCCAACACCTCCAGTGCCGACCAGGCCGCGGGGGCGGGGCGCTGGCGGGCTTCCTCGGGCGAAAACTCCATCAGCAAATGATAAAAAATCTCTCCGGCGTGGGCTAAATCCTGGATTAAGGCTTTGGCATTCATCGCACCACCTCCCTCGGCATGGGGTATCTCATCCTCTGGATACCTTCATTATACAGCCTGTCTTGACCAGGGGGCCTTTTCGGAAGCAGGAATTTTGCGCGCCGCGGAGACTGGTCATTTAGGCGCTCTCGTTGTATACTTTTGGCAAGGTTTTTCATGCCTATTTTGCGGGAGGGCGGCATCACCATGAAACTCACCGTTCAGCAACCCCATCTTGCGCACGGGCTCAGCCTGGTCTCCCGAGCTGTGGCCACGCGCAGTACCCTGCCGGTGCTGGCGAATGTCCTGCTCGCCACCGATGAAGGGCGCCTGCGTCTTTCAGCCACCAACCTGGAATTGGGCATCTCGTGCTGGATCCCGGCCCAAATTGCTGAAGATGGCGCGCTGACCGTGCCGGCGCGCACCTTGAGCGACATGGTCAGCGTTTTTCCCAATGAAGCCATTGCGCTCAGCCTTAAGGGCAGTACCACCCTCACCCTGCACTGCGGGAGCAGCCAGGCCGAGATTCGCGGCATCTCGGCGGATGAATTTCCACCCATGCCTGCCGCCGATAGCGCCGATGGCCTGGTCTTCAAAGCGGCCGAACTGAAAGAGATGATCCAGCAGGTGGTTTTCGCCGCCTCGACCGATGAGAACCGTCCGGTGCTGCAGGGGGTGTTGGTTGAGGTGGCCGAAGGCGAGGTCACCTTCGCCGCGACGGATGGCTTCCGCATTTCGGTGCGCAAGATGGCGCTGGATACGCCCGCGCCCCAACCCCTGCGTCTGATCGTGCCGGCGCGGGCGCTGAACGAACTGGCGCGCATCCTCAGCGATGGCGAACAACCGGTAACCATGCTCATCCCGCCTGGGCGCGGTCAGGTGGTCTTTCGTCAGCGCGAGGTGGAACTGGTCTCGCAACTGATTGAAGGCAATTTCCCCGATTACAAGGTCATCATCCCGCGCGCGGCCAAGACGCACGCCGTGCTTTCGACCAGCGCCTTTGCCAAAGCCTGCCGTCAGGCCGAAATCATCGCCCGTGAGGGCAACCACGTCGTCCGCCTCCGCCTGCAGCCCCGCACCGATGCCCCCGGCCAGGTGGAGGTCTCGGCACAATCCGAGCAGACCGGAGCCACTCAGGTCAACCTGGATGCTAATATCGAGGGTCCGGGCTTGCTGATCGCCTTCAACGTGCGCTTCTTGCGCGAGGTGCTGGACGTGATCAAGACCCCCAGTTTCGCCCTCGAAATGAATGCCAATAACGCCCCCGTCACCATCCGCTCGATTGGCGATGATTCGTTTATTCACGTCTTGATGCCGATGCATTTAGGTTAGGCATGGGGTTCCCGTCCAGTCAGACCGACCGACTGATCGAAATTTACCTCACTCTTGGGCAGTATCCGATCCTGAGCAGCCGCATCCGCGAACGGATGCGGCGCGAATTATTTGCCCGCGGCCTGATCACCCCGGTAGCGTTTGAAGCTGAGGTACGCGAGATGGCGGTACGCTCCCAGGCCCGCGAGGGCCTGCGCGATCCGTTCAGCGAAGAACCAGCCGAAGTGTGGGAAATGCGCCTGGCGCGTGTGCGCGATCAACTGACCGACCTGAAATTCAGCCAGTTCCTCACCCTGGACGACCTGGAGCGGCTGATCGCTGAGGTGCTCAGCGAGCGTGGGGTGGATGCCGCTGGCCTGATGCTTTCGATCAACCCCGAACTGGCGCCGATTGACCTGGTCTTCGAGCAGGCCCTGACCATCGAGCGCCTGCCTCCGGCGAAGCGCACCCGCTACGAGGCGCGCCTGCAAGAGACCAAGGTGGTGCTCATTCGCCATTTGATCAGTGATCAACTGCCCTATGTGACCATCGCGCGGCGCTGGTTTACCGTGAGCGACCTCCTGCACATCCGCCGCCGCAAGATCGGCCCGGGACGCATTGGCGGTAAGGCAGCGGGGATGATCCTGGCGTACCGTATCTTGCAAGCCGTGGCCGACCTGGGGCCAAACGTTACACTCGGTATCCCCGAATCCTACTTCCTCGGCGCGGATGTGCATTACGCCTTTATGGCCATCAATAACCTTTATCATTGGAACGACCAGAAATACAAGACCGAAGCCGAGATGCGCGCCGAGTACCCCCAGATCGTGCGCGATTGCGAGGCGGGCGAGTTCCCGCCCGATGTGCTGCAGAAACTGGAGATTTTGCTCAGCAACGTGGGCAAACAGCCGCTGATCGTGCGCTCCTCCAGCCTGCTGGAAGACAACTTTGGCACCGCCTTTGCCGGCAAGTACGAGAGTATTTTCCTGCCCAATCAGGGCACGCCGGAAGAGAACCTACACGCGCTGACGCGGGCGATTGCGCGCGTCTATGCCTCGACTTTCAACCCCAATGCCCTGCTCTACCGCCGCGAGCGCGGCCTGCTGGATTATGACGAGCGCATGGCGATCCTGATTCAGGTGGTGCAGGGCGAGCGCTACGGGCGCTATTTCCTGCCCCAGGCGGCAGGGGTGGCCTTCAGCCGCAACCTTTATCGCTGGGCGCCGCAGATCCGGCGTGAGGACGGCTTCGTGCGCCTGGTGTGGGGGCTGGGAACGCGCGCCGTGGAGCGCGTGGGCAACGACTTTCCGCGCCTGGTGGCACTCAGCCACCCCTTGCTGCACCCCTCCAAGGATGTGCGCATGATTCGGCGCTATTCCCAGCAATATGTGGATGTAATTGACCTGGAGGAAAACGCCTTCAAGACGCTCCCAGTGCACGAGGTGCTCAAGGCCGATTACCCCGCCCTGCGTTACCTGGCACAGGTCGAGGAGGAAGGCTTCCTCACGTCGCTACGCGCGCGCTACCTGGCGGGCGATCCGCGCCGTCTGGTGTTGACCTTTGAGGATTTTCTGCGCCGCACCCCCTTTGCGGCGGCGATGCGTCACCTCTTGCACACGCTGGAAACTCATTATGGCGTGCCGGTGGATGTGGAATTCACCGCACAGGTCCAGGAAACCGGTGATGGCCCTCATCTCTACCTGACCCTGCTGCAATGCCGCCCCCAGAGCCAGTTGCAACCGCGCGCGGCGGCCGCCCTGCCCCCCACCCTGCCCGAGGAGGACATCGTCTTCCGCACCCACTTTGTGGTCCCCGAGGGCACCATTGAGCGGATCACCTATGTGGTTTTTATTGCGCCGGAGGCTTATTTTAGCCTTACCGCCCATTTGGCGCGCCAGGAACTGGCACGCACGATTGGTCGTTTGAATACCGCCTTGGCCGATGAGCGCTTCATCATGGTCGGGCCGGGGCGCTGGGGCAGTTCCAACCCCGATTTGGGGGTGCCGGTGGGTTATGGGGATGTTTACCACGCCCGCGCACTGGTCGAACTGACCGGCCAGCACTTCGGGTTGCCGCCGGAACCCTCGCTGGGGACGCATTTCTTCCAGGATTTGCTTGAATCACAAATTTACCCCCTGGCGATTGACCTCGACGACCGCAACACCCACTTTGCGCGCGCCTTCTTCTACGAGACGCCCAACCGGCTGAACGAGTTTCTACCCAACCACCACCATCTGGGCGAGGCGCTGCGGCTGATCCGCGTCAGCGATTACCGCCCCGAGCACCACCTGGATCTGGTGATGAGCGATGAAAAAGGGGTGGCGGTGGCCTTCCTGCACGCGGATGCCGAGCACAACGGGCGCCTGACCGCCACTGCACGCGCGGCGACGGTGGCGCTTGAATCCGAACCCGAGCCCCCCTTGCCGGAGATTTTGGAATAAGCCTGTTTCACGTGAAACCCGGCCGCCGTCTGAGACTGCCGCCGGGCTTGGTTCAGGCGCCTGGCACGGCCAGATGCCACCGCAGGGCACGTTTCACGTGAAACGCTGGTCAGGCGCACGAGGCGTGTTTCACGTGAAACGCTTGCGGTCTAGTGCCGGTGCACCCGCCGCGGGTCGGAGCGCAGGGTGCCGGCGCGGTAAGCGGCCAGCGCCGCTGCGATGGTCGGCTCGGCGACCAGATAAACCTCCAGCCCCTGCGCTTGGGCCCGTTGATAGGCCGGCTCGCCCATCCCACGCGCGATGAGCACCTGGCAATCGGTAATCACGGCGAACATGGCGGCTGCGTGCCCGCCGGGGGCATGGGCTGAGGGGTCATGAGCCTCGTGCTGCCCGTGTTCATGGGTCGGCTTGGAGCGCAGTTCGCGGAGGGTGTGACCATCCTCGTGGAGGGTGACCACGGCAAAATATGGGGCAGACCCGAGATGGGCGCTAATCGTCTCACCATCGGTGGTCGGAAAAGCCAGTTTTAGCATGGATTACGTCTCCCGAATAACGAGATTGGTATAGTGGGATTATTTATTTAGATGCGGGGACTCCCGGGAAGGTTACGGGGGATGGCCACACCTTCGACTACGGCACCCTGGTCGTGGTGGGCACGGGCGGCACCCGTTGAGGTCTTCCCTGCCGTTCGCGCACGCTTCGATTTTTGCAAGCAATCAGGCTCGAAATCCAGGCCCGCTCCCGAGCGGGGGGCTAAGGGAACTCCCTCGTGACCTTTGTCACAAAAAAGGGTGATGGTTATTATTTTGACATACAATATCTAATATGGTAAATTAATGCCAGGTTAAAGAACAGACCTGCTCTTTTCTATCCCTTACGCTTGAGGAGTGACCATGCGCTTACCCCTCATCATTGGCCTGGTAGCTCTGGCGCTCGTGTTAGCGGTCGGCGCGGTCGTTACCGATTTCACTGCCTACCTCGGCGATGATCCGGTGGCGTGTAATAATTGCCATGTCATGGATGCTGCCTACGAGGGCTGGTACCACGCCAGCCATCAGCGCTGGGCCACCTGCAACGATTGTCATACTCCGCATGCCCTCATTCCTAAATATTTTGTCAAGGCCCGCTCCGGCTTCAACCACGTCACCGCCTTCGTCAGCGGGCGCATTCCCGAACCCATCCGCGCCAAGGAATCCACCCGCCGCATCATCCAGGCCAACTGCCTCCGCTGTCATGCCGAGACCGTTTCCATGGTCGCCGATGGGCAGGTGGATGCCGGGCGCTACTGTTTTGAGTGTCACCGCGAGGTGGCGCACGGCCCGCGCGGCGTCAGCATCCTACCTTTTCAGGATACGGGCATCTACCGCCCGCCTCAACCCTAACATCTACGCCAGGACAAGGAGTTCCCTATGAGTCAACCTTCTAAATCGGCCAAACTTCTTCCCATTGCCCTGACGGTCATCATCCTCATCTTGGCTGCCACCACGGTGGGCGTATTACTCTTCCTGGCCAACCAGCCAGTGCAGACCCGTGGCATCCCCACCCTGGTGGCAATTGATCCGCTGGAACCCGATAGCAGCAAGTGGGGACTGAACTTCCCCAACCAATACACCTCGTTCCTGAAGACGCGCGAAAACGTCACCCGCACCCAGTACGGCGGCTCCGAACCCTATCAGAAGGTTGAGGCCGACCCGCGCCTCAAGCGCCTCTTTGCCGGCAACCCCTTCAGCAAGGACTATAAAGAGGATCGCGGGCACGTCTATTCGCTCCAGGACGTGCGCGAGACCCAGCGCGTGAACGAGAAGACCCCCGGTACCTGCTACTCGTGCAAGACGGCCAACGCACCCCAATTGTGGGTTGAGATGGGGCCGGTGGAGTTTGCCAAGACGCCCTTCAAAGATCTCGGCCAGCACATTGATCAGCCCATCGGCTGTGCCAACTGCCACGAGGCCGGTACCATGCGTTTGATCGTCACCAACCCCGCGCTGGAAGCCGCGCTCAAAGAGCAGGGTAAGGACTGGCGTACCTTCACTCGCCAAGAAATGCGCACCGTGGTCTGCGCCAACTGCCATGTGGAATACTACTTCGCCGGCCCTGAGAAGGTGCTCACCTTCCCCTGGGATCACGGCACCACCATCGAAGCCATTGAGCAGTATTACGAGGAACTGGGCTTCAGCGATTGGCAGCACGCCGAGAGCGGCGCCGCGATGATCAAGATACAGCATCCCGAATACGAACTTTACACTGCCGACAGCACCCACTACAAGGCCGGGGTGGCCTGCGCCGACTGCCACATGCCCTACGTGCGCGAAGGCGCGGTCAAATACAGCAGCCACAACGTGCGCAGCCCGTTGCTCAACCCGGCCCAATCCTGCGGTGCCTGCCACACGGACGTGGATTACGTGGTGGCGCGGGTGGGCCAGATTCAGCGCCAGGTGGCGACGACGATGAGCGCCAGCGAGGACGCCCTGGTGGCGGCCATTGATGCCATCGCCGCCGCAGCCGCCGACCCCAACGCCGACCCGGCCCTGCTGGACGAAGCGCGCCGCCTGCACCGCGCCGCCCAGATGCGCTGGGACTTCATCGCCGCCGAGAACAGCATGGGCTTCCACAACCCCGAAGAGGCACTGCGCATCCTGGCCGCGTCCATTGACCTGGCCCGCCAGGCGCAGTTGAAGGCGCTCCAGGCCGTGGGTGGGGGCACGATCCAGGCTCGCCGCTAGGATTCATCGCAGAGAAAGGCTTAACGGGGCATCCATATGGGTGCCCCGTTTTGCGTTGCTACACCAGCGCAACCTGCGGGTATGGGGGTGCGTATTAACCCATGGCATTTTGAATCCACGGAGGTTAACCATGGCGACCGCTTCATATTTCACCCTCTCCTCCACCCGTCGTCAGGTGGGGCTGTTCATCCTCTTGGTGCTGGCTTTGGGGCTAGGCTTGGCCATGTTCCCCGCCCTGACCCCCTTCTATATGTTCTCCCCTGCGTTGGCCGTGCTATTGACGCTGATCCTGACCCGCGATTTGCGCCTGCGTACCCTGGCGGGCGACCTGGGCCTGAACCGTTTTGACCTGCGGCGCTGGCCAGCGGCCGTTCTACTGTCGGTGTTGGCGCTCACGCCGGGCTACCTGATCTTATGGGCGTTGGGGCAGGTGCAATGGGATGTACGCCTGGCGCAGTACACCTGGCTGGGCGGTGCCATCTACGTAGTGGTTACCCTTATCTTCAACACCCTCACCTTTTCACTCGGCGAGGAAATCGGCTGGCGCGGCTTTTTGCTTCCGCGCCTGCTGGAATTGGGCCAAGAGCGCGCCTCACTGCTGACCGGTGTGATCTGGGCCGTCTGGCACTACCCGTTGATCTTCCTGAGCCGGGGCTATCTGCCGCCGGGGCCATGCCTGCTGCTGATTGCTCTTTTCACCCTCACGGTGATGACGATCAGTGTGGTGATCGGGCACTTGTGGGCGTATCAGCGCAGTCTATGGGTCGCGGCGCTGTTCCACTCGGCGCATAATACCGTATGGGGGTTGTGGTCTAACCTGGTGCTTACCACGCCGATGGTCGGTCTGTGGGCGGGGGAAAGCGGCCTCATCCCGCTGGCGCTCTACACTTTGCTGGCACTGGGCTTGGGATGGCTAGGGCGCGAAGCACCACTGCGCCGCAAGGGGGCTTGAAATCAAAGCGGCGCGACTCTGCTCTCTTCGGTCAGAGCAGCCTGAGTGCGCGGCTTGATCGCGGCGCCAAGGGTTGAGACCGGCGTTGTGCGCTGCCCACCCCGCGCTGCTCGGGGGTCAACCGGTGATTATCCCACATCATCCCCTGCCGGGACCGGAAGTGGGGCACCTGCGAGAGACACAAAAACGCCCCAATGGGGGTGTCAGCCCATTGGGGGTGCGCAAGAGATCGCGCGAGGCGCCTAGCCACCAGGACGCGGCTAAGTGGGGCGGCAACATGCGTTCTAAGCCGCCTGGGGTGATTGGGTGTCCTCGCGCGCTTTGATCCCCTCCCAGAAAATCTGCTCCAGCACCTCTAACTGCTCCGGGCTTACCTCCGGATGCAGCGAAGAGGTCTCGTCTAAGAAGGGGTAAAGCATCCCCAGAAAGGCCCATACCATCATCTCCACCCCTAGCGGACGCACCTCCCCCCGCTGCTGACCGGTGGCAAAGATGGATGCCAACGGCAGCAGAAACGCTTCGCGATAACGCTGTAGGATCTCTTCCCGCCACTCGGGCCGAATCTTCCCGATCTCTTGGATCGCCAGGCGGATCAGCGCGCGCTGTTCCACCGGAAGGCGCGTAAACACGTCCTGCACCAGGCGGTGGATGCGCGCGCGGGTGCCTTGCTCCTGGCTCAGGACGTCCTCCACCAGACGCCCCAACGTCTCCAGCCCCGAAACCAAAACCGCGACCAACAGATGCTCTTTGTCCTCGAAATGGTAATACAGCGCGGCTTTGGTCATCTGGCAGGCTTCGGCAATGTCGCGGATGGAGACCCCATCATAACCACGCCGGACAAAGAGACGGGTGCTTTCGTTCAGTATCCTCTGCCGCATAGAGATGGCGGTTCTATCCATTGGCAGCCACTTCACCCACCGGAATCATTTGCCGTTCCTGCTGTCGTGATTTGAGTTGCGTGCTCAAGGCAAACAGCACCAGGCTGATGACGGCAACGACCCCAAATGCCATCTGATACCCATAGCCAGGATGGGTGCGCCCCAGTGAGGTGGTCAACGCGCCCATGATCGCACTGCCTACCAGTTGCCCGACGCTGGTAAAAATGGAGATCAATCCCTGCGCCAGGGAGCGCTCTTCAGCCCGGGCTTCACCTAACATGATATACCGAATCGGCGCCCCGAGCAAGGACGACATCCCAATACCGATCAGCACTCCCGCGATCAGAAACAGCGCCAACTGACCACCGCCCAGGCTGAGCAAAACGAACCCCATCGTCATGAGCAGTGTCCCGCCCAAAATCACCTGCCGTGAACCGATGCGATCCAGTAAGCGCCCGATCAACGGGGAGCCAACCGCCATGGCAAGGATGGCCGGGATCAGGAGCCAGGTGGCGTTGCGTTCGTTGATCCCATAGCGCCTCAACACCGTCACCGCCATCAGCGGGACGAAGACCAGGGTGGCTTCGCCAAACCCCGCGCCGCCCGAAAGCAGGTAAGCCAGGCGCAACTGGCGGCGGTCGAACAGATACCCCGGCAGTAATGGGGCCGTCGCCCGGCGTTCCCATGCGGCCAATCCGATTAGAAAGAGCAATGATGCGCCGAGAAAACCACCCACCTCCAGGCGCAATACACCCAGCCCGGGTTGGTGAACATCCAACCGGTTCAGGCCCAGCGCCAGCGTGAGCAGGGTTAACGAGAGCAGAACCAGGCCCACCGCGTCGAACTCCACCCGCCGGGTAGCGCGTTCTGTGGGCAGGAGACGCAGGCTGAAGACGATCAGCACCACCGCCAGCGGCACGTTGATCAGAAAGAGCCAGTGCCAACTGGCTACCGCCAGGATGACCCCGCCCAGCAGGGGACCGATCAAAAAAGCCAACCCGAACACCGCCCCGATCATACCCAGGGCACGGCCGCGCCGCTCAGGGGGATAGACATCGCCGATCACTGCGCTGGCAACCGGGAAAATGCCACCTGCACCGAGACCCTGCACGGCCCGCCCGAGGACCACCCATTCAAACCGGGGGGCAATCACGACCAGCAAAGAACCCAGGGCAAACAATCCCACATCGGCAGCATAAATCCAGCGCCGCCCGAAGAGATCTGAAAGTTTCGCCATCAGGGTTGTGCTGATTAAACTGGCCAGGACGTAGGCGCTGAACATCCAGGACAGGGTGCGCTCCTCCACGGCGAACTCAGCCCGGATGGAGGGGAGGGCCGGGCCAAGGATAGCGATATCCAGCGCGCCCATCAACACACCGAAGAACAGCACAAACAGGATGGCGTTGAGACGAGTTTTCGAGTTTTGCATTGCGGTCACCTCTTCGAGGATACTTACCGAACGTTCGTTTAGCATCTTAACTGAGATGACCCTTTTCGTCAAGTTAATGGTGGTGTCCAACGTTGTAAATCACCCACGCCGTTGCCCGCGGTTCGGTCAACTCCAAGAGCCACCGGTCAGGCGATGCCCCTCGGGGGCGGCGAACACCCCCGTTCGCAGGTGCCATTTGCAGCGGGTGGGGTTCTGCCGAGGCGTATGGCGGGGATGGAAGCGGCCAGCACGATGATCCGACGGGCGGGATCGCCCGCGCTGGGGCATTTGGGGTAGGGACCGAGGATAGCGGCGGTGGGATCGTGCTGGGGTGAACGAGCGTGGGGCGACGCGGAAGCCGCGGCACGTGCGCGGGAGATGGCGGGCGGTGTGCGAGGAGCCGGACCCGGCGCCGCGGATGGCGCTGCCTTCAGCCCGCCCCGGTGGCGCCAGGCAAGTCAGGGGCACAGGCAGGTAAGGCCCGGTCGGCCCCCCTGGGCCCGGGTTTGGGTTAACGTGCACCTGGGCGCAAAAAACCAGGGCTGCGTGAATATGGCGCAGCCCTGATACTGACGGTCGGGGAAGTTCACCGGGACCTCCGTACACACGCCCTGGCGGGCATTCGATGATTCTGACTCTGGCGATGTTGTTCGGAGACCACTACGTGGCAGAAGTCTTAATGCCCTGGCAGGCATTCGATGATTCTGACCTGGTACGCCTACGATGTTGACAAAGCCCCGCGCGATGATACGTCTTAATGCCCTGGCGGGCATTCGATGATTCTGAC
>NZ_JBWGPQ010000047.1:0-15709 GCF_056331585.1 Thermanaerothrix sp. | reverse complement strand
CCACCAGTGCCACCTTCTTCGGTTTCCCATTCCCCTCCGGGCGCTGGTAAAACCATCGCAGCCGTGGGTTGAACTGCACCACCACCAGCGTGACCATGGACAACACCTGCTGCACCTCCCGCCGTCCGCCGTAGATATGGCGGCAACCTTCCTGCGTGCCGCTATCGCAGTTGTAGGGCGCTACGCCGATCAGGACCGCGATTGGCTTCCCGTTCAAATGCCCCCGTTCGGGCAGGTCTGCCAGCGGGGTTGCGGCGGTCGCCTTCCCCGCCCCGGGCACCTAGGTGAGGAGCGCCGTCCTCCCGGGAAAAGCCGCTTCCAGGACGGTGGAAATGGCGGCGTCCAGGTGCTGGTGCTCCTCCTCCAACACCTTCAGCACCCGCTTCGGACTGAGGCGCACCAGGGGCTTGGCGTAGCGCAAGCGATTGCGCGCGACCAGGATCACGTCCATCACCTGGCTGCCCTAGTTACGCGGCGCCGCCAGGTGCTACTGCAGCAGGATAGGTAAACAGGTTAGGGGTGGGCGAACTGCCGCGCCAAATTGGGCCAGCACCCGCACGTCCGGGTGGTCCGTTTTTGCCCAGTACCCCAGGGCGGACAGATGCTCCCGCCCGCTGCCGCGGCCGCAAAGCGCACACTCTCACTGCACCCGGATCGTCTCGATGAAAAGGTTGTGCTGGCCGATCAGGCGCGCCAGGCTCTGGAGCAGTTCCGGGGTGATGCCGGTGGTCTCGTTGGGGAACTCCAGCAGGTAGCGCGCGCCGCCCTCGAAGATCCAAAACGCAAAGCGATCTTGCCCGGGCGAAGAACGCAGTAAGAAATAGGCATGCTTGATGCGACGCACATCGCGCACCTTATTCCCGCTAGAACGGAAGACCAGCGTGAGCATGCGCAGTTCCAGCGGGATCGCCGTGCCGTCGGCAGCGCGCGGCGCCGGGGGCAGGATGTAGTCCACCTCGCCCATCCACGGCGGTGGGGGTGGCTCAAAAGGCGCCGGCGCACCCTGCCCGCTCGGAGCAGCGGCGACCGCTGCGTCCCTGTTCGCAGGCGCGAGGTATAAGTCCTCCACGCTCTCATCTATCCCCTGGCCTGCACGCACGTCCAGCAGCGCTTTGGGCAGAAAGTCATCCGCAAACAGCGACTCGTCCTCTCCGCCACTGCCCTCCGGCGGGAGCAGATGCCAATCGTCCGGCTCGGGCGGCGGGGGCGGGAGGGTGAACTCCGCGCGCGCCGCCTGGATCTCCGCAGGCGCAAGATGGTCTTCCTCAGGTAGATCAGCGTGGCGTGGCGGCGGGGGCATTTGGCCCGGCTCGTAGGTCACAGCCGGGCTCGCCGCAGCCTCGGGCGTCAGCACCGCCATGGTTTCAACCAGCACGGTGGGTTCGTCCTTGCTCAGATCAAGCGTGCCGTTCACCAGCACCACCTGATCGCGCGCCACCAGACCGCGGTACTGCTCCCACGCCTTGGGGAACAGCACCAGTTCCATCGTCCCCTGCAGGTCTTCCAGAGTCACAAACCCCATCATCTTGCCCGCCTTGGTCTGGGTGGTGCGCCACTGGGTGATCAGACCAGCCACGCGCACCCGCTGACGGTGGGCACCGTTGGGCAGGTCGGCCGAGAAGTGAGTCACCTCGCGGCGCAGGCGGTCCAGGTAGGGGGTCAGGGGATGAGCCGAGACGTACAGGCCAAGCAGTTCACGCTCCCACTCCAGATAGTCGCGCGGGTTGATGTTGTTCGCGGGGGGCAGGGTTACCGGCTCTTCCACTCCCTCCACCGTACCGAAGAATGAGAGTTGCCCGCTGGCCAGGGCGCGGAAGTGGCTGTAGCTGAGCGCGATCAGGCGGTCGAGCACTTCTAAGATTGCCTTGCGCGGGCCAAGGCTGTCGAGCGCCCCCACCCGCACCAGGCACTCCAGGGCGCGCCGCCCCACCTGGTGCAGATCCACGCGGCGGGCGAAGTCGTTCAGATCGCGGAACGGGCCGCCCGCGCGCCGCCCGGCCAGGATCAGCGCCACTGGGCCTTGCCCCACGTTCTTCACCGCCCCCAGCCCAAAGCGGATGGCGGCTTGGCCATCGGGGCGGTCCTCGATGGTGAAATCATACTCGCTGGCATTGACATCCGGCGGCAGAACCTCAATACCCATGCTACGGCAGTCGGCGATGTAGAAAGCCACCTTGTCGCTGTCGTTCATCGAGGCTGAGAGCAGGGCGGTCATATATTCGACCGGGTAATGGGCTTTGAGATAAGCCGTCTGCACGGCGATGATGCCGTAATCCGCGGCATGGGCTTTGTTGAAGCCGTAGCGGGCGAACTCTTCCCAATCGGCAAAGATCGCCTGGGCGGTGGCTTCATCCATGCCGCGCGCAACCGCGCCCGTGACAAACTTATCCCGGTGCTTCTCCAATTTATCCTTCTGCTTCTTGGCGATGGCCTTGCGCAAATCATCCGCTTCCGAAAGCGAATACCCCGCCAGTTCCACCGCCGCGCGCATGATCTGTTCCTGATAAATCGGGATGCCGTAGGTCTCTTCGAAGATCGGCTGCATCGCCGGGTGGCGGTAGGTCACCGGCTCTTCACCGTGCATACGGCGGATATACGCGGGGATAAACTCGAGCGGGCCGGGACGATATAGCGCCACCATGGCGATCACGTTGGCCAGCGTCTTGGGGCGCATCTGCATCAGGTAGCGCGTCATCCCCGCGCCTTCTAACTGGAAGACGCCCGCCGTGTGCCCCTCGCTCAGGAACTCGTAGGTGGCAGGGTCATCAGTGGGGATGTTGCTCAAATCCAAGTGCACTCCATGGCGCTGTTCGATCAGGCGGCAGGCACGCTGCATGATGGTCAGCGTGGCCAGCCCGAGGAAGTCCACCTTGAGCAGCCCTAGCGATTCGAGCACCGACATTTCAAATTGGGTGACCGTCTTGATGGGGTTATCCTCATCCCCACCGGTGGGACGGTGCAGGGGCACGTACTCAATCGCCGGGCGGTCGGTGATGATCACCCCCGCTGCGTGGGTGCCGGCGTTACGGATGGAGCCTTCCATCTTCGCCGCGGTGTCAATCAGTTCTTTGAGATAAGGCGTCTCGTTGTAAAGCGCCTTGAGTTCGGGGGATTGCTCCAGCGCCTCGGGGATCGAAACCGGCTTGCCGGGGATGTTGGGGATCAGTTTGCTAACCCGATCCACCTCGCTGAGCGGGATGTCCATCACCCGGCCCACGTCGCGGATGGCAGCGCGGGCGCCCAAGGTGCCGAAGGTGATGATCTGGGCCACGCGGTCGTCCCCGTAGCGGCGGGCGCAGTAGGCCAGCATCTCGTTGCGGCGGTCATCCTGAAAATCCAGGTCAATATCGGGCATAGAGATGCGCCCGGGGTTGAGGAAGCGCTCAAAAATCAGGCCGTGTTCCAGCGGCTCGACGTTGGTGATATCCAACACGTAAGCCACCATCGAGCCGGCGGCAGAGCCGCGCGCGTTGTACCAGATGCCCTGGCTGCGGGCATAGCGGCACAGGTCCCACACAATAAGGAAGTAGGCATCGAAGCCCATCTCGTGGATGACGTTGAGTTCGTATTCCAGGCGCTCGCGCACGGCCGGATCGTGGGCGCGCGGGCCGTAGCGCCGCTGCAAGCCTTCTTCGCACAGGTTGCGCAGGTAGGTCTGGGTATCGTAGCCCGCGGGTACCTCAAAGACTGGCAGGTGATAGCCCTGGGGCGAAAGGTCAACATTCACGCGCTCGGCGATCCAGAGCGTATTGTGCAGGGCTTCGGGCACGTCGTGGAACAGCGCCGCCATCTCCTCCGCCGGGCGCAGGTAATAGGTGGGATCGGTCATGCGGAAGCGGTTGGGGTCGCTGAGCAGCGCCCCGGTTTGAATCGCCAGCAGGATATCCTGCAAGCGCCAATCCTCGGGGTTAACGTAGTGCACATCGTTGGTGGCGATCAGGTGTGCCTGGTAGCGCTGGCGCAGTTCGAGCAAAGCACGGTTGACGGTGTGCAATTCCTCGATATTGTGATGCTGCAATTCGATGAAGAAGCGGTCGCGCCCGAAGACCTCAAAATACCAGTCCAGGACGCGTTGGGCGGCTTCTGGCCCCAGTTTGAGCAGGGTTTGGGGCACTTCCGCCGCCAGACAGCCCGAGGTGGCGATCAGCCCCTCGGCATGCGCGGCCAGGAACTCGCGGTCAATGCGCGGGTATTGGTAAAACCCTTCCAGTTGGGCGGCTGAGGCAATGCGCAACAGGTTACGGTAGCCGGTCTCGTTCTCCGCCAGCAGAAGCAGGTGGTAAGCGGCGCGGTCAATCTTGGGATCGCGATCTTGCATGCGCCGCGGGGCCAGGTAGGCTTCCAATCCGATGATCGGCTTGACCCCCACGGCCTGGGCAGCGTTGAAAAAATCAATCACACCGTACATTGCGCCGTGGTCGGTGATGGCCACGGCGGGCATCCCCAATTCTTTAACCCGCTGGACCAATTTCTTGATATCGCTGAAGCCGTCCAGCAGGGAGTATTGGGTGTGAACATGCAGATGGACGAAGGACATCCTCACCCCTAAGCGGTGCGAAAAAGGGAATGAACACGGGGGACGCTAAGGATTATAGCATGGCACACCCGCCGCCTTGCCCCCGGCGGACTTAAAAAATGGGGGATTTTAAGAGAGATGCCTCAGGGGTACTGTTCTTCACACGAGGGGTCAAAGCTATCGCTTCCACCCCCACCGTAGCAGATGTCGTAGCCCTCCCCGCCGATCAGCGTATCGTTGCCCTGGTTGCCGTAGAGAATATCGTCGCCTGGGCCACCCAGCAGCACGTCGTTGCCCCCGCGTCCAGAAAGATTGTCATCTCCACCCCCACCCAAGATGCAATCCCCGCCCTGGCGGCCATTGATCGTATCCGCCCCCGGACTGCCCAAAATCAAGTCGTTTCCGTTGCTGCCGTTGAACGTGCCACTGCCCACCACCAGGTTGGTCAGGCTCAACGCGGCGCACGCGGCGGGTTTAAGGTCGTTGGGGGTAATAGGCAGGTTGGTGGCACCCAGCCAGGTCACCGGGACGATCGTGGCAGCGGCAGAGGCAGCGCTCACGCCGAGCGCCACCAGCAAGACCAACACCAGGAGCCAATATCGCGCGCGCATGGGGTCTCCCTCACGCTCCCTCGAGCCAGAGCGGGTCAAGCAGTCGCTCGCGGCGGGCCAGGAAGAGTGGCACATCCTCGGCGGCCAGAGGTGGGCTGATCAGATAGCCCTGGGCACGGTCACACGCCTGGGCGCGGAAGAGGCGCAACTGCTGGAGCGTCTCCACGCCCACCGCTGCCACGTGCGTTTGCGCCTGGTGCGCGGCGGCAATCCAGCGCCCGAGTGCCTCGGCGGCGTTGGCCGTTTGGACCAGGCGCTGCAGCATCGGGTAGCCCAATTTCACCACATCCACCGCCGGCAGAGCTTGCCAGGCTGGCGCGTCCACATCGCTGACGGTGTTGAGCGCGATGCCGAAGCCGGCCTCGTGCAGGGCGCGCAGGGTCTGCGCCACCTGGGGGTCCTTCAGCGGCGCATCGGGCGGGATCTCGAAGATCAGCCGGGCCGGGGAAATGCCGGCGGTGAGCACGTGCTGATGGGCTTCCTCTGCCCAGCCGGGGGTTTGCAGGGTCGCCAGCGCCAGGTTAATCGCTACGGCGTAGGGTGGGCTGCCCGCGGAATCCCAGGCACGCAGATGTGCCACCACCTGATGTAGCACCCAGCGATCCACCTCAACCGCCAGCCCGGTCGCTTCGATCTGCGGCCAGAACGCCGCCGCGGTGATCAGACCGCGGGTGGGGTGATGCCAGCGGAGCAGGGCTTCCAGGTGAGTGATGCGGCCATCCTCCAGGGCAATGCCGGGCTGGTAGTAAAGGACAAACTGCCCTTCTTCCAGTGCGCGCCGAATTTCCTCGACCGGGACGGTGGGCAAAGGCGCCTCGCGGTAAACGTAAAGCGTCTCATCCTGGCGCAGGTAGTATTCCAGGTAGGCGGTATCGGCGTAGAGGAAGAGGGGCTGCGCCGTCTTCTCGGCCAGGCGCAGCAGGTCGGCGTGAGCTTTCACCTGCACCACCCGTGCCGGATGTGTCAGGGTCAGCGGACGGTCAATTTCCACCACCTGACCGCCGGCACGCAAACGGGCTGCCAGTGCCGGCGCCCGACGCATCGTCCAGGCCTCTACCCCGTAGAGCATGAGTAGGCCGAGCAGGGTCAGCCCCAGCCCGGTGGCGGCGATCCCGCGCGCCAGTCCCACCGGGAGCGCCCACCCGAAGATGGGTAACGTGTTGGGGATGATCACCATGCGGGTGAGGGTCCCGGCACTGACCGGCGCCAGGGGGTCTTGCTCACTCCCACCCTCGCGGCGCAGGTAGATCTGTTGCTTCTCCACGGTAAAGGTCAGCGTGGGCGTAAAAGCCGCTTGCAGGGGTTCGTTGGTGAGTGCGCCCAACACCTGCACGTTGGGATTAATGGTGAGCGTATACTGGTAAGGCTGCACCCCGGTGATGGCCTCGGTCTGGCGCAATAGGTCTTCAAGCAGGCACACGTTCAGATTAGCCTGGGTTTGGAAGGCATTGCCGCTAAAGCGTTCTTCCGGCTGCAGGGGAAAAACACGCTTCCAGCCATTCGGCGCAGCCACCTCGGCTTGCAAGCGGTAGCTGCCGCCGCCTTCAAACGGCGCCGCGCTTTCCAGGCGGTAGGCGAACGAGACCGTCACCGTGCAGGAAAGGTGCGGGAAGATGGCCCCACCGCTGGGCACATGGTCAGCATCATAGACCCCGCTGGCGCGGAGGGGGGCGGTATAGGCAAAGGTGCCGCGCTGAGTGTAGGGCACCGCCTCGGGCACTGCGAGCGTGGGCGGGCGAGTGAAGGCGAACACGCCCAGGATCAGCGCCAGGAAGCCCACGATATAAAGCGCAATTAGGTACGCCTCAGCGTGGGCCGCCACACTGCCGCTCAGGGCGGTAAGGGCACGACGAGCGTGCCGGCGCAGGCGCACGTGGGAGGATGAGGGAGAAGAAGGGGTCATCAGCGTCACTCCGACCACAAAGACCAATAAGCCGCTCAGGGCAGCCAGAGCCGGCGGGGTACGCAGAGTCTGGATCACCCAGCCCAACCCGGGCACATGTAACCATAGTTTACCTAAAATCTCGGCAGCGGTGGGATGGTAACTATCCACCCAGGTATTGTGATCGCCTTGGAGAATGAAGCGCTCACCGCTCTGGGCGATAATACGGTGAAACACCGGCCCGATCTCAGGGTGGCGGTAGGCGACGATATCGCCGACCCAGTAAAACGGCGCCGGGCGCACCAGCACCAGGTCGCCGCGGACGAAGCGCGGCGCCATGCTGTTGCCGCTAAGGATGAGGTAATCCACGCCCCCGCCGAAGGCGCGTGGGGCAAAAAGCGCCCACGCTGCCACCAGCGCGCTCACCGCTGCCGCCACCCGCGCCCGCGTACCGCGCCACCACCACCGCATGTGATCACCTCATAAGATACCAAACAGGGCGCGAGTCATGCCCATCCATCGCGCCCTGTGTTGAGTATACTCAAAAATCGCGCTTACTGGGCCGCAACCACGCGCAGGATGCTGGCGTCGTAAACGCTCACCCCACCCCCCACATTGCAGGTGTAGGTGGAGCTGCTGAGGGTGCAGGTATACCACGTGCCGCTCGCCGTCAATTGAACTTTGACGGTCTGAGCCGGGTTACTCCCGCTGAGGGTGAACTCCACCGCGCTGATCACCGCCGGATTGGTACTATCCAGCACGTAATGCACGTTGCTGACGGTGTAACCGCTGATCGCGTTGCTGCCATCGCCCGCCGAGGAGGCCGGCACCGTGTTTGCCGCGGCGTAAGCGAAGGTCACCGCCGCCAGCACCAAGGCAATTAACAAGGGGTACAACCAACGCAACCGGGGTCTCATGATGAATAACTCCTTTCGGTATCGGGATAAAGAGGGGATTACAGCGTATTTTAAGAATTTTGACCTTACTTCACAAGTCATGTCACGAAATTGTAAGGCTAATGTAAGGTTGCTGACCAGGGACAAACGTCCCGCTATCTGTATGAGGGTCCTCGTCCCCATGATCCCGGGTAGGACCACGATAGGCGCCTTTTTGGACTAAAATAGAGCATATCTCCACCTTCCCTTGAGGTACCGTCCATGGTCTCTATCTTCCCCCCGCTCCCACGTTCGCTGTGGTTGGATACCGCCGGTCCCTACACCCCCCAGCCCTCGTTGCAAGGGCGGGTGCGCGCCGATGTGGCCATCATCGGCGGGGGCTTCACCGGGCTGATGACGGCGTATGAACTCAAGCACGCCGACCCCGCATTGGAGGTGGTCGTGCTGGAAGCTCAAACCATCGGCTATGGCGCCAGCGGGCGCAACGGCTCGTTCGCCATGACCGTGGTCGGGCTGGGTTTTGGGGTCATGCCGACCTTGCTTGGGCGTGAGCGCTTTATCGCCGCCCACCGCTACATGATGGAAGCCGTGGAGACCCTGGATGCCTTCATCCAGCGCGAGGGCATCGCCTGTGAGCGCCTGCGCCCGGGCTTCTTGCGCGTGGCAACCACCCCGGCCTACGTGCGCCGCCTGCAAAGTGAAGTGGCGCTCATGAACCGCCTCGGCTTTGAGGATATTTACTGGCTGGATCAAGCCGCAGTGCGCGAACGGGTGGCTTCGCCGCGCTACCTGGGCGCGCTGTGGGAGCCGCGCCTGCTCTTGCTTCATCCGGCCAAACTGGTGCGCGCCGAGCGCGACCTCGTCCTGCGCCTGGGCGCCGCAGTGTACGAACATTCGCCCGTGCTGGAAATCACCTCCCGCCCCCGCTTCCGCCTGCGCACCCCGCAGGGGGAGGTGGAATGCGAGAAACTGGTCTTCGCCACCAATGCCTATTCGCACCTCTTCCCACCCTTACGCCGCCACCAGATCCCCGCCTTCACCTATATGATCGCCACCGAGCCGCTCACCCCGGAGCAACTGGCGCCCATCGGCTGGCAAGGGTTAGAGGGCATCGAGGACGCACGCAACCTGATCCACTACTACCGCCTCACCCCCGAGCGGCGTTTAGTGCTGGGTGGGGGTCCGGTGGGGCTGACCTGGGCGAACCGCCTGGATGGCGATCAGAGCGACGCCGCCTGGCGCCACCTGGAAGCGCACGTGACGTACCTCTTCCCTCATCTGCACGGGGTAGCCATCACCCACCGCTGGGGCGGGCCGTTCTCGGTCACCCTCGACCTCACCCCGGCCCTGGGTTACTTAGGTGACCGGCGCGCCGTTTACAGCCTGGGCTGTATTGGGCACGGTGTCTCGATGAGCCACCTCAACGCGCGCCTGCTGGCCGACCTGATCCTGGAGCGCCCTAACCCCTGGCTGGAGACGTGCCCCTTCGTCAACCGCCGCATCCTGCCCTGGCCACCGGAGCCACTGCGCATTGCGCTGGCTGCCGGCTTGCGCACCTACCTGCAGTTGGAGGATTGGGCTTGCGAACGCGGACCCTCCTCTTTTTCATCCTCATCTTCACGGAGGCACAGCGATGACGTTAGACCTTAACCTGATTCGATCCCACTTTCCCGCCTTACGCCGGCCGGTGATTTACTTCGATAACCCCGGCGGCACGCAAATCACCCAGATGGCGCTGGACCGCATGGTCAACTACCTCACTCTGCACAACGCCAACCACGGCGGCGCCTTTGCCACCAGCCGCGAGTCGGATGCGGTATTGGAGATGGCGCACCAGGCCGTCGCCGATTGGCTCAACGCAGCGCGGCCGGATGAGATTGTTTTCGGCGCCAACATGACGACACTCACCCTGCACCTCAGCCGCTCCATCGCCCGCACCTGGCAGCCCGGCGATACCATTGTGGTTACCCGCCTGGATCACGATGCCAATATCTCGCCTTGGGTGCTGGCGGCGCAGGATCGCGGCTGCCGTGTGCGCTGGGTGGACTTTCACCCCGAAGACGGCACGCTCGATCTGGACGACCTGGCACGGGCGTTGGAAGAAAAGCCGCGCCTGGTGGCGGTGGGCTATGCCTCCAACGCCTTGGG
Source organism: Thermanaerothrix sp. (assembly GCF_056331585.1). NCBI lineage: Bacteria > Bacillati > Chloroflexota > Anaerolineae > Anaerolineales > Anaerolineaceae > Thermanaerothrix > Thermanaerothrix sp. The sequence goes on along the minus strand of NZ_JBWGPQ010000047.1, from coordinate 5,656 downwards.
TACGATCAACCCGGTGGCAAAAATAGTCAGCATGGCGCATGCCGTCGGGGCGTGGGTGTACGTGGATGCGGTGCAATATGCCGCGCACGGCCCGATGGACGTGCAGGCGCTGGAATGTGATTTTCTGGTCTGCTCGGCATATAAGTTCTTTGGGCCCCACGTGGGCGTGCTCTACGGGCGCTACGACCATTTGCAAGCCCTGAGCGCCTACAAGGTGCGCCCGGCGCCCAACGACCCACCAGGCAAGTTCGAGACCGGCACCCAAAACCATGAGGGCATTGCCGGTGTGCTGGGCGCGCTGGAGTACCTGGAATGGGTGGGCCGCACCTTTGGCGCCGCAGTAGATCAGCCGACGCTGGCGGTTTATAGTGGACGACGGCGCACCTTCAAGCAGGCCATGCTGGCGATCCAGGCCTACGAGGCCAACCTCAGCCGTGCCTTGCTGGACGTGCTGGAAGCCATCCCGGGGGTCACTGTTTACGGGCTGCGCGATCGGGCCCGCCTGGCCGAACGCGTGCCAACGGTCAGTTTCACCCTGGCTGGGTGGCTGCCACAGGCCGTGGCAACGGCGCTGGATCAGGCCGGCATCTACGTCTGGGACGGCAACTTCTATGCCCTGGCGGTGACCGAACGCTTGGGGCTGGAGGGCAAGGGCGGGCTGGTGCGAGTTGGCCCGGTGCATTACAACACGCCGGACGAGGTGCAACGCCTGGGTGACGCGCTAGCGCGCCTGGTGCGCCAGGCCTGAGCCGCAACCCGCCGGCCGGCGCGGGTAACGGCGACAAACCGCGCCGGCTGAATCTGCGTATCCTTCCTCTGATGGCGCTCTCCTTCCCCTGGTCGGCTTTAGAGCGCGCGGTAGCCTGCCGCGAACCCCACCTGGATGCCGAGCACAGCGGGGCCTACCGCCTCTTCGCCGGGTTTTACGAGGGCTTTCCCGACCTGGTGATTGACCTCTATGCCCGCACGCTGGTGCTGTTCAACTACGCCGAACCGCCCTCTACCTTAGATGCCCTCATCCCCGAGGTGCAAGCATGGCTGTTGGCGCGCTTCCCCTGGGTGACCGCGGTGGTGCTCAAAACGCGCTTCGCTACTGATCCCGCCCGGCGCCGCGGCGTGCTGACCTGGGGCGATCAGCCGGCTACGCGCATCCGCGAGCACGGCGTGTGGTACGCCCTCGACCTGCGCCTGAATCAGGATGCCAGTTTTTACCTCGATACCCGCCACCTGCGCGCCTGGCTGAAGGAAAACCTCCGCGACAAGACCGTGTTGAATACCTTTGCTTACACCGGCAGCCTGGGTGCTGCCGCGTTGGCCGGGGGTGCTCGGCAGGTGGTGCAGACCGACCGCAGCGCCCGGTTCCTGGCCATGGCCCGGCAAACCTACCGCCTCAACGGTTGGCCGGTCGCCCCGCATGATTTTGTGGTCGCCGATTTCTACCGCCAGACGGCGGCCTGGCGACGGCAGGGTGTGTGCTTCGATGGCGTGATCCTCGATCCCCCCTTCTTTGCGGAGGAGCGCAGCGGGCGGGTGGATCTGCAGAATGCCTATCACCGCCTGATCAACAAGGTGCGCCCCCTGGTCGCTCATGAAGGCTACCTGGTAGCGGTCAACAACGCCCTCTTCCTCAGCGGGCAGGCCTATCTGGAGATGCTCCAATCACTGGCTGAGGAAACCTACCTGCGCCTGGAGGCGCTTATCCCTGTGCCGGAGGATGTCACCGGCTACCCCGAGACGCAGGTGAGCGCGCCACCGGCTGATCCTGCGCCCTTCAACCACCCCACCAAAATCGCCGTGTTGCGCGTGCGACGGGAAACTTAGTTACCCATCTCTTGGATGCCATAAAGCCACCACCCATAGGCCAACCTGCGCCGATCGAGAAATGGCTCCGGTTGGGTGCAATAGTTCAGGTGCGGCAGGGCGGCGCAGAGCGCCCGCGGCCAGTTGAGGTTGAAGAGGCGCAAATGCTGTTCAAACCTGACCTGAGTGCGGCCCGTTGTCTCTCCCTGTGCCGCCAGAAATGCGTCCAGGCTCGCGTTCCATTGTGCCTGGGTCGGCTCATACACCCCCAGGCGCACGCTCAGGCGAGGTTGGTGGGTGATGAACGGGCTGAGCACGTAACAGGGCGCCGTGCAGGTCGCACCGGGGCGAAAGACCTGCAGGTTGAGGTCGGCACGATCATACTGCACTCGCAGGTGCAGCCCGATTTGCTCGTAATACTCATTCGGATCCTGAATGTTAACCAGCAGCGTGGCGTTGTGAGGCAAATGTGCCGCAACGTACGCCAGGGCCTGGCGGTTGGCACGATCCACCACCATTTGCAAGCGGGCATTGGTGAGGTTCGTGGGCAGGGTGGTCAGAAAAAGGGCTAAGCCCAGCCCCAACCCCAGCGCCGCCCAGGTGCGCCCGCGGCCATCGCGCCGGGCTTGAATGGCCTCGTAAAAACCGACCGCCCCGAACATTGCCGCGCCCACGCTGAACGGCAGCATGTAGTACTCCACCATGTACACCCAGGGCAGGAAGATTGCCATCCACCCCGCCATCCAGAGCAGGGCTTCCAGAGCCAGCAGCCCGAACGTCCATGTGCGCTGACAGAGCCAACGGTAGAGCAGCCAGAGTCCCAACGGTAGCAGGTAGAGATCATCGCGCAGCAGCCAACCGACCCAGCGGATAAGCGAAGCCTTGATCGCCGCGGCGCTTAATGCATAGGCATCGGTATAGGTGCCGGCGGTCAGTGCCGTGGGGATGACTTGGCGGCGCAAGATGTAAAACAGCCCGCCCGCCAGCAGGCTGATCACCCCCAGTGCCAGCGCCGACCGCACCTCCGTGCGCGCCGGGGCAGTACGGCGCAAGCTCCAGGCCAGCCCGGCCCACCCCAGCCCAATCGGGAGCATCACCAGTGTGGTCTCTTTGACCCCAGCGGCCAAGAACAGCAACAGGGCGGCAACCACCGTGCGCCAGCTCCACCACTGCGCCCCACGCGCCGGCACGGTGTAGAGCAGGTTAAGCGCGCCCAGGATCAACACCACCTGTAGCGGTTCGCTTTTGGAGAGGGTGTAAAAACTCTCCACCACCGGCCCGGAGAAGAGGAAGAGCAGCCCCGCCCCCAACCCCACCAGGGGTTGGTCGGAACGGAGGCTCACCCAGCGGTAAAGAAGCAGGGTGGCAGCGCACAGCAAGGCGAGGTTGCCCAGGAACCACCCACGCGGGTTTGTGCCCGCCAGCCGGTAGAGCAAGGTGTTGTAAGCCCAATAGACGGGTCGAAAACGTCCAGCCTCGCGGTCAAACTCGACTTGCCAATCCCCCTGCAGGATTTGGCGCGTAACGCTCAGGGTGCGCCCATCGTCGAGCAAGCCGAAATCGGGCTGCAGCAGGCGGGGCAAGAGGAGGAGCAGGCTGAGCAAGAGCAAGATGCCAACGTGCACCTTAGGCCGCTGAAACCAAACGAGGGGTAAGGTCATGCCGATGCGCCCTGACGTCTCAAGAAGGTTATCTTCCTCATTATAACCGTAGGCTCGCCTCAAGCATGTTATACTTTTCCCCACAAAGGCGTTATTCCTATGTCCTTAATCACTGCCACTGACCTTGCCAAATCCTTCGGCGCGCAGGATGTCTTCATCGCCGTGACCCTCAGCATCCCGCGCGATGGGCGCATTGGGCTGGTCGGTGCCAACGGCGTGGGCAAGACCACGCTCTTGCGCATCCTAGCCGGCCTGGAAGAACCAACCCGGGGCGAGGTACAGCGCGCCAAGGGCCTGCGCCTGGGTTACCTGCCCCAGGAAGTCCCCGTGCCCGACCCGAGCCTCAACGTCTGGGCGTTCTGCCGCCAGGCGTTCGCCCACCTGATCGCCATGGAAGAGGAGTTAGCCCGCCTTGCCGCCGCCATGGGTGATCCGGCGCAAGGTGAGGCCGCGCTGATTGCTTACAGCCGACTGCAAACGGCCTATGAGCACCAGGGCGGTTACACTTATGAACACCACCTGCGCCAGACCCTGATCGGCTTGGGTTTCACCGAACCGGAGTGGCAGCGTCCGCTGGGGCAACTCTCGGGCGGCCAGCGCACGCGGGCCTACCTCGCCCGTCTGCTGTTGGAAACCCCCGACCTGCTGCTCCTGGACGAACCCACCAATCATCTCGATATCCAGGCGCTGGAATGGCTGGAGAAGACCCTGCGCGATTGGCCCGGCGCCGTGGTTGTGGTCTCGCACGACCGCTACTTTTTAGATCATGTGGTATCCACCGTTTGGGAGTTGACGCCCGAGGGGCTGGAGGTCTATCGCGGCAATTACTCCGCCTACTGGCAGCAGCGCCGGGAACGCTATCAGCGCCGGTTGGAAGAGTACGAAGCGCAACTGGCGCGCATCGAAAAAGAAGACGCCTATATCCGCCGCAACCTGGCCGGGCAGAACGCGCGCCAGGCACTTGGGCGACGCAAACGCCTGGAACGCCTGCTGGAGCAGGTGCGCCGTCCACCACCCCCCGAGCCGCGGCGCATCCGCCTCAATTTTGGCGAGGTAGCGCGCTCCGGCGATTTAGTCCTGCGCACGCAGGGGCTAGCCATCGGCTACCGTGATGAGGGACGGCCGCTCTTTCACGTCCCAGATCTGCTGCTCAAACGCGGCGAGTGCGCGGCCATCCTCGGTCCCAACGGCGCCGGCAAGACCACGTTTCTCAAAACCCTACTGGGCGAGGTGCCACCCTACGCCGGCGAGGTCATCCTCGGTGCCGGTCTCAACATTGGCTACTTCGCCCAGGCCCATGAGGGCCTTGATCCGCACAAGACGCCTCTGGCTACGATTCTGGATGCCTGTCCCACCTGGCTTCCGGCCCAGGCACGGGATTATCTGGCGCGTTTTCTCTTCAGCGGGGATGACGTGTTCAAGCCCATCGCCGCCCTCTCCGGCGGAGAACGCGGTCGGCTGGCGCTGGCCTGCCTGGCGTTGGCCGGGGCTAATTTCCTGCTTCTCGACGAACCGACGAACCACTTGGATGTATTTGCTCAGGAAGTGTTGCAAACCGTTCTGGCCGCTTACGAGGGCACCATCCTTCTTGTCTCGCACGACCGCTATCTGATTGACACCCTGGCGACCCAAATCTGGCATGTGCAGCCCGAGGAACGCCGCTTGCAGGTTTTTGCAGGCACTTACAGCGCCTACCGTGAAGCCCAAGAAGCCGCTGCTGCCGCCGCCAAGGCTGCACCGGCCGCTGCGTCTTCGCGCCCGCACCGCGAGAACGCCAGCACCAAAGCCCAGCGCCGTACCCGGCAGGCCCTGGAGGCATTGGAGGCTGAGATCGCGGCATTGGAAGCCGACCTGGCACGGGTGACGCGGAGGTTGGAACATCCCCCCAGCGACCCGCTCAAAGTGGCCGAACTGGGGCGCGAGTATGAGCGCCTGCAGCGCCAACTCGAAGAACGCTGGCAGCGTTGGGCCGAACTGGCCGAAGAGGGCGACGGCGGGGCGTTCAATGCGTCTGCGTAGCCTGGTTTGCTCCAGGAAGAGGTTCGTTGCCAAGCGGACGGAATCCCGCGCGGAAGCAAATTTTTCGCAAATCCCCCCCCGTTTTTAAGCAAAAGACGATTTGCGAAGCGCAGGCGACGCAAGGGGAGGCGAAAGGGTTAAAACAGCCCTCTAGACGCACGTAGAGGCTTGATTTT
>NZ_JBWGPQ010000046.1:0-15792 GCF_056331585.1 Thermanaerothrix sp. | reverse complement strand
ATCGTCGACGGGTCTTTATTTTCATCCTCTTTGCCTTTGGGTTGGCCTGGGCCGTGGGTGGTGTGGTGGCCTTGACCGGTGGTCTGGTCCATAGTCCATCGCTACCCGGTGGGCTTAATCTGGCGGTAGTGCTCATCGCCACCGGTTACATGGGGGCCCCGGCACTGGCGCACGTGCTCACGCGCCTGGTGACCCGTGAGGGTTGGCATGACCTGTGGCTGCGGCCTCGTTTTCGGACCGCTTGGCGCACCTGGTTGATCGCTTGGTTTACTCCACTTTTGGCAACACTGGTCGGGGCCGCCGTGTTCTTCGCGCTCTTTCCGCAGTATTTTGATCCGGACTTACTGCAACTGCGGGTGGCCTTAGCGGGTAGCGGTCCTCTGGCGACGCTTAATCCCTGGCTCTTGGCTGGCCTGATGATGGTGCAAGCCATGCTGATCGCCACGATTATAAATAGCCTCTTCACGTTTGGCGAGGAATTTGGTTGGCGGGCCTACCTGTTGCAAAAACTCTTGCCCCTGGGTCCCCGCCGTGCTGCTTTGCTCAGTGGGATCATCTGGGGCGTGTGGCATGCACCGGTGATCGCCATGGGGCACAATTATGGCCTGGATTATCCCGGTTTTCCCTGGCTGGGAATCCTCACCATGACCTGGGCATGCGTGTTGCTGGGTGTTTTTTTCGCCTGGATTACCCTGCGCGGGCGGAGCGTCTGGCCGGCGGTGATCGCTCATGCCGTGATCAACGGCATCAGTGGACTGGCCCTGCTGGCGGTGCGGGGACAGCCCAACCCGGTGTTGGGGCCTCTTCCGGTGGCGCTGATCGGCTCCGCCGGGTGGTTGCTTATTGCAGTTTATCTTTTCTTCTTTGTGCGTTGGCCGGACGATGGCGTGGCGTAACCGTCTCGAACTGGTGTTGCATCCGGTGCGCCTGCGCTTGATCCTGGAATTGGTCAAAGGTGAGCGCACGGTGGACGACTTGCAGGCCGCCATTCCTGAGGTCTCGCGTCCCACCCTCTACCGCCATTTGAGACGTCTGGAAGAAGGCGGCCTGGTGCGAGTGGTGGGGCAGCGTGCCGTGCGGGGCACGGTGGAAAAATCGTACACCCTGGCGACCGAACAGTTGATTCTGGATCAAGCCACTATGGCTCACCTGAGCCGCGAGGAACACCTCGAGTTCTTTGTGACCTTTCTGAGCAGCCTGCTCGGGGATTATGCCCGTTACTTGGCAGCTCGCCCTGCCCCGGATTTGCAAGCCGATGGGGTGGGATTTCATCAACACGTGTTTTTCTTGAATGAGGCCGAGTTTCAGGACTTCGTGCGGGCGCTCAATCATGCCTTGCTTCCCTTTGCCCACAACCAAGCCGCACCTGGTCGTATTCCACGCCTGTTTGCGACGATCTTGATGCCTTTGGAGATCACTTCTAATTCTGAGATGGCGTTGGGAGGAGAAAAGAACCCTCATGAGGATCATTACCGAGAATCTGACCAAAATCTTTAACACCCGCCGTAATCAACTCCCCATTGTGGCGGTGGAGGAGCTCAACCTGGACATTCATCCCGGTGAAGTATTTGGTTTACTAGGTCCGAACGGCGCGGGTAAAACCACCACCGTGCGCATGTTGACCACCCTCATCGCGCCTACCGCAGGACAGGCCTTTATTGGACCCTGGAAGGTGGGACGGGACGATCGCCAAATTCGCCAATCGGTGGGACTGCTGACCGAGGCGCCGGGTATGTACGAAGCCCTCTCGGCCGAGAAGAATTTGACCATCTACGCCCGCCTTTACAACGTCCGCGATGTTAAAGGCCAGGTCGAGAAATATCTGCGCATGTTGGGATTGTGGGAGCGCCGTGCCGATCCGGTGGGAAGTTTTTCCAAAGGTATGCGCCAAAAACTGGCGATCGCCCGCGCACTTCTGCACGAACCGCAGGTGCTCTTCCTGGATGAGCCAACCAGCGGGCTGGATCCTGAGGCGGCGAAGCTGGTGCGCGATTTCATCGAGGAATTGGAGTCGGAAGGACGGACCATTGTCCTCTGTACCCACAACCTGGATGAGGCTGAACGGTTGTGCCATCGGGTGGCCATTTTCAAGACGCGCCTGATCGCTGTGGATACCCCTGAAAACCTGCGTAAGCGTTTGTTTGGGCGAAAAGTGGTTTTCCATCTGCGCCAGGTGCAGCCGCAGTGGGTGGAGTTGCTACGTTCCTTCCCCTTTGTGGAAGAGGTGAGCACCTTGGAGAACCGCATCGTCGTAGGGTTGCCGAACCCCGAAGAACAGAACCCTGTGTTGGTACGCCGCCTGGTAGAAGCGGGGGCAGAGATTCAATTTGTGGGTGAGTTACGTCACACGCTGGAAGACGTTTACCTGCGCACGTTGCAAGGGTTGGGAGAGTAGCCATGCATCACCTGCTCACAATCATTGATAAAGAATGGGCGGAAGTTTTTAAGAACAAAATCGTCTTTTTTACCCTGGTGTTCATGCCACTGTTGTTTACGGCTCTTCCCCTGATCAGTTTGCATTTTATGACCGGGGCAGTGCCCGAAGGGGCCGATGCCGCCGATGTGCCAGAAGCGTTCCTGCTGGCCTGTGGTACCCTCCCGGCGCGTGATTGTTTACAAATCTATGTGATTGACCAGTTCATGCTGCTGTACATGATGATGCCGCTGATCATCCCGATCACTATTGCGGCGTATAGCGTGGTGGGCGAGAAAACCACCCGCAGCCTGGAGCCCTTGCTGGCAACGCCGATTACCACGGAGACGTTGCTGGCTGGGAAGGCCCTGGCGGCAGTGATCCCAGCGCTCGCGGCTACCTGGGTGTGTTTCGGTATCTTTTTGTTGGCGCTGCCGCTGGTGGGGGCGGGTGAGGCAGCACGCGCCCATGCGCTGGGCCCGACCTGGTTGTTGGGCATTTTTGTCGCTGCGCCGCTGATGGCCGTGGCGGCAGTGAATTTTGCGCTGATGGTCTCTTCGCGCGTTAACGACCCCCGCGTGGCCGAGCAACTGGCGGCGGTATTAATCGTGCCCTTGCTGGCGCTCTTCTTCGCCCAGATTATCGGCTTTATCATCCTCAGCCCTTCGCTGATGTTGATCATGATTGCTGTTCTGCTTGTGCTGGATGTCGCTCTGATCTATCTGGGAGCGCGGTTGTTCCAGCGCGAGACAATCCTAACCCGTTGGCGCTAAGCCGGGAGGTCACCCATGAAGCCGGTTTGGACGTTGCGTAAATGGTACGTGCTTTTTAGCCTGCTTGTTGCGCTGGGCATCATGGCAGCTACGGCGACCCCACCGGTGACGTCTTATCGTTTGGGGCTACGACGTAACTTTGGTTATGGTGGGGGCAGCCAGATTCGCGGCGATTTCACGTTAAGTCTGGTGCCGGAAAGCGGCGTCAGCCAGGTCACATTCTTGATGGACGGTCAGCCTATGGCCACCCTCAACACGCCGCCGTTTCGGTTTCGCTTTAACACCGGCAATTATCCCCTGGGGTGGCACGAACTGAGTGCCGAGGTTGTGACCGCCGATGGACAGGTGTTTTATACCCCCACGCGGCGCATTGAATTCGTCAGTGCTGAGGTCGAGCGTCAGGCCATGGTGCGCATACTGGTGCCCCTGCTAGGGGGTGTGCTGGGGCTGATGGCACTGGGGATGGGTTTACAATTCCTCCTCTTGGGCCGCAAGTCGAGCCAACCCCTGCCCCTGGGTGCGCCGCGAAAGTACGGTCTGGTTGGCGGTGCCATTTGCCCGCACTGTAAGCGGGCGACCCCCTTGCACCTGTGGTCTATCACCCTTGGGGTGGGCCGCCTGGACCGCTGTGAGGCGTGTGGGCGATGGAGCGTGATGCGCCGCGCCACGCCAGCAGAGTTGGCGGCGGCTGAGCAGGCCGAACGCCAGCAAGCTGCACCCTCCGCGCCGGGGGTTGTTTCACCTCGGAGTGAGGAGGAACGCCTGCGCGAGTTGCTGGATCGGTCGCGTTATTTGGACTAGACGCCAATGTTGCTACTTTTCAGCCGGTTTCTCACTCTCTAAGATCTCGCGCGCGGCGGCTTGCAGACGTTCCTCGGCCGGAGTGCGCGGGCGGAAGACCTGCGCCAGCCACTTCAGCCAGCCAGCATCCACTTCACCCAGACGTTTGCCCTTGTAGCGCCCGAAGGGAATTACCTCCTCTTGAGGGGGTAGCACTGCGCCTGCCGGGGTCTCTGCAACCTCCGCGGGCATGGCTTCGGGCACGACTTCAGGGGCGGTCAGTTCATCGGGATGGCGTGCCCAATCTGGCAATTCGGGGGCGCTGATGATCGCGTGCCGTTTCTCATCGTAGTCGCACCACACTTGAGGCAGGCGATAGAGATAGCGCCCGAGGCCGAAATCGGAGCAGGCCCGCTTAAATCCCTGGGCGTAGGCTGTGGTGAAGGCGTTCTCATCGTCCAGGGAGGCCTCACCTACGTTGACCCGGGTGATCCCGGCAATGGTCAGGGAGACAATAGCCGCCACCTTCTTCTCGGTCATCACGAATTGCACCGAGGAGGTCCATTGGGGAAAGACCTTATCCAGGCGGTCTTCATAATCGCGCATATCCACGTAGGCGGCGGCCAGGGCGCGCTTCTTATCCGCGCTCAGGGCTTGCGGTTTCCATTCAATGGAGGTGCTATGAAATGGTACCGCTAATTCACTCAGAATCTGTTCAAAGGTTTTGGGCATTGTGACCTCCATCTCCTATGTTCTTCGAGGTCGGTTATCGGTTGTTTTCCTTACTAAATCATAGCATAGAATGTAGCAACGGGGTGAATGAAAAAGGTGAATGATCCGTCCTGCAGTATAGAGAGCAAATTTATAGGCGGATTAAAGCAGAAAACCCCTCGGGATGAGGGGTAGTGTGGAGTAGCCTTTTATCAGTTAGGGGTTTTGTTCGAAAGGATCGTAAAGCGGGTTGGTGCCCGCCCACACGCAGGTCATATGATCCCAGAAGTTGCATTCCAGACCGCGCGAGCAGCGCTTGGAGATCAATCGTGGGGGCTGATCCGGCAACACCTCGGAGGGGTAGGCCATCTGGGCTTCCAGGGCTACCTCGCACCCGGCCCGCTCACAAAACTTCACCTTTAAAACTTCCCATCGCCGTTCCGCCATCGCTGCCTCCCAACAGATTTTGCCTATAAGTAACCGTTACCTTGTTTAGATTATACTATGGGCGCGAAGCGTCAAGGGATTTTTTTTTCGCCTTTTTGGTCTTGGCTTAAACCGCCACCGCTCACCCAGCGTGGCAAAGTCATGAAACCCCAGGAAGAGAATGGGGCGCTCCTTGGCCTCCGGTTCCCCTTCGGCATGAATCACATCCCCTATAAACACAATATGATCCCCTTCCAATGGCAATTCATGCACCCGAAGTTCAAAAACGGCGAGGGAATGCTCGGGCAGTTTTGTGGTTACCAGGTGTCGCGCGGGGCGAAGTGAAATACCCAAATGTTGGGCTTTGGAAACTTGGCGACCACTTAAATATCCAGCCTGGACTATCCAGGCACGTTCTTCCCACGGTAGAAAACACAATGCCGCTTCGCCCTTCTCGCGTAAAAGGGTTAGTGTGTAATTTTTCTTATCTACGGCGAAAAGAAACCGGAACGGGGTTTTTGAGATGGGCGTCCACCAGGCGATGGGTATAAAATTCTCGCCCACTGCCAGCAGGGCTAGATGCATGGGATAGAACCATGAGGTATATTGCATAGTTTTATTTTCTCAACTTACTGGTTATGAAGTACAGGATGTATAACCTTTTCCAAAACCTATTAGCGGAGTCCGGGTTTCGGGATACATGTCATCCCTTCGTCAGACATCTGACATTCACTGCTTGAAATACCGGGTAAAGTTTTCTATAATATCCTAAAGGGGGAAGAGCGAGTACATTTTCATACCCATCCTCAACCCCGGAGGAGGTGGTGCGGCGCCAACAATAATTCAATCAGTCCCTATTCTAGCCTTTTCTCTTCCCTTTGATCATTGTCCTCTCATGGTTCCCACCTGGTCATTCTTTCGTGACCTGAACAAACCCATACTTTTCAGGAGGTATTCCATGGCTACGGCTTCTCCCAAGGACTTAACGACTGAACAAATCTGGACGGTTCAGCCCGGTGAACGCCGTTCGGTGGGCGTTATTCATATTGTCATTTTGGCCCTGCTGATCGGCATTGGTTTCGTCGTCGGTGCCTTTGGTAGTATTTCTTTCCCTCTTGGCTTTGGGGTTAATTTCTTCTGGACCGGCATCGCCGTGCAGCAGGTCGGTGGTATCTGGTTCGGCGGTTGGGGTGTGCTGGCCGGTGCGATTTTCCCCTTCTTCTCCAATGCGATTGCCGGCACGCCATTTTACGTCTCACTGGGTTATGTGCCGGCCAATGCGGTGCAGGCGTTCCTCCCAGCCTGGGCGTTTCGCTATTTCAAGGCCGACCCGCGCCTGAAGAGCGGTCGTGATTACCTCATCCTCTTCCTTTCAATGTTGGTCGCGAACGCCTTCGGTGCGCTGTGGTCACCATTGGTTGTGCTGCGCGGCTTTGGCTTGCTGACCACCGAATCGGTGCCGCTGTTTGTGTGGGGGTGGTTCGGCGGCAACATGGTTGCGGGCATCGTTTTCAATTTCATCCTGCTTAAAGCGCTTTCGGGGGTGGTCATTCGCACCCCGGCGTTCGTGAAGCGGTGGTGGGCTTAGTCGGTTGCCGTTTGCGGCAGACACGGGATGGGGCAGGGGATGCCCCATCCCGTCTATTGAGACGCATTCATGTCGAAAGGCGAGAAGGCTTATGAATAAAACCATGCTGGGCTATGTGCCCAAAGAGTCACCGATTTACGCCGTACATCCCTTCGTCAAGTTATATTTCTTGCTCATCGTTAGTCTGTTTCCCATGTTTGTAGCGGCGCCAGAATGGAATTTTTTCCTTTTGGTATTTATTCTGGCGCTTATGGTGATCAGCCGTGTGGATATTCGGATTGTGCGCATTTATATCCCGGTGGCGATTTCAATGGGGAGCATCATCTTAATTTCCTACACCATCCTAGGGGGACGCCATCCGGAGTTTCAGGTCATCTTTAACCTGTTTGGCCTGCCGATTTATTGGGAACGGGTGCGGGATGCGCTGGTCGTATATTTCCGCATTTTACCCATGATTGCTACGATGGTGTTCTTTCTCAGCACGTCGCGCGAGCGCGACATCATTGTCGCCATGCGCACCATCCGCTTGCCCTTCGTGGTGACCTACATTTTTGCCATGGCCTTGCGCGCGGCCGGAATGGTGTTAGAAGATTTTCAAATCGTCCGCCAAGCCGAGCAAGCCCGCGGGTTTGACACGACCGGTAAACCACTTACTTATAAGATTCGTAAGTACATTATGTATATGATTCCCTTATTTGCGCTTTCGTTACGCCGTTCCGAGGAATTCACCAATGCGCTGGTAGCACGGGGTTATGCCTTCACTGGTGAGGCGAGCCGTGTCAAGCGAGCCGATTATATTTTGACCCATTATTCCTTCAAACCTCATGATGCGGTCTTTACCGCCCTTATTACTCTGGCGTTTGTGGCGCTTCTGGTGGCGCGCTATGGGTTAAACTACTTCGGTTTGGATGATTCCTGGTTTATCCGGTGGTTGCACGCTGTCTTGTCTTGAAGGAGGCTATGGTGTCGGCGATCATCGAAATCCGTGATTACACTTGGCAGTATCTGAATACCGAAAAGCCTGCCCTGGATGCGATCAGCCTGGATATTTATGAGGGTGAATTTGTGGGAATTATCGGCCCGAATGGGGCAGGAAAAACCACCCTGGCGCTTTCTATGGATGGTTTGATTCCCGGTCAATACCACGGGGTTAAGCAGGGCACGGTCAAGGTGATGGGCAAAGAGGTCGAGGATTACCCGCGTGGCCAGTTGCAGCGTCAGGTGGGGGTGGTGTTTTCCGATCCCGAAGCCCAATTTACCGCCATGACAGTTGAAGACGAACTGGTATTCGGGTTGGAAAACCTCGGCTTAAGCATTCCCGAGATTCGCGAACGCTTGGAGTGGGTGACCGAACTGACGGCGCTCAAACCCCTACTCCTCAAACCCCCCTATGAAATTTCCGGAGGGCAGAAACAGCGTGTAGCACTAGCAGCCGTGCTCGCAATGATGCCCAAGGTGATGGTGTTGGATGAGCCCACCTCTATGCTTGACCCGATCAGTCGCAAGCGCATCTTTGAGGTTCTGGGGCGGCTAAAACAAGAACAGCACAATACGGTTATCGTCATCGAGCACAGCCTGGAGAACCTGATCCCGCTCGCCGATCGCATGATCCTGCTTTCGGAAGGCAAAGTCGCTTTACAAGCACCGACGCGCGAATTTTTCCAGGAAATTGCCTTTTTGCTGGAGAAGGGGATCTACCCACCGGAGGCGATGCAGTTCTTTTACCGTTTAGTCCAAAGAGGATGGTACGACGGCGACCTCCCAATTACCCTGGATGAGGCCGCGGCTAAGTTGGAGGCGATATTGATGCCTCATCATTCCACACGTTGATCAAAAGGTGACCATGAACGCACCACAACCCTATATTCGCGTTATTAACCTCACTTATGACTACCCGGATGGCACGCGTGCTCTCGCCGATGTGAATCTCGACATCTATGAGGGTGAGTTTATCGCGCTCATCGGGCAAAATGGATCCGGAAAAACCACCCTTTCAAAGTGCCTGAACGGTTTACTCAAACCCACCCGGGGTGATGTGATTGTGGATGGGCTGAATTCTAAAACCACCCCCATCGTGCAAATGGTCAAACGGGTGGGTTATGTGTTCCAAAACCCGGATCATCAACTCTTTAACAGCACCTGCTGGGATGAGATTGCTTACGGACCGCGTAACATCCTTTTACCCGAGGCTGAGGTCAAAGAACGGGTGATTGAAGCCGCGCGGGTGGTTGGCCTGGCAGAGGCCTACTTTGATTCGCATCCTTTCTTCCTTTCCAAGGGACTGCGCCAGCGGGTGGCAATTGCCTCCATTTTGGCACTGCGCCCCAAGGTGATCATTGTAGATGAACCCACCACCGGCCAGGATTCACGCCAATCTTTTGAGATCATGGATTTTCTTAAAGACCTTAACGAGAATCACGGTCATACCATTATCATCATCACTCATGATATGCCCATTGTCGCGCACTATGCCCGCCGTGTGGTGGTGATGGGGCTGGGGCAGGTATTGGCCGATGGGCCGACCGCCGAGGTATTCAAACAGACCGAGGTTTTGGCCAGGACGCATCTGGAACCCCCGCAGATCACTCAATTGGCCCAGCGCTGCCAACATTTGGGGTTCGACCCGGGCACGCTGACGGTGGAGCAGATGTTGACGCAGTTTCAGCGATTAAGTAAGGCCTGAGCCGTATTGATCAAGCACTGATTGTTTACCCGAGAGGGCGCTGGAACGCTTGTGCCCTCTCGTTTTTCATGGTTTTTCCCAACCTTTTGTTTGGTTAGGGATATTAATTTATAGAAACATCTTTTAGAAGGAGCACACCGCGTGGAAGAAACTGAAGCCCTTGAATGCTTGAAGAGAGGCGATATCAATGGTTTGGAGCTGTTGGTCAAACGTTACCAGATCAAGGCCCTACGTGTGGCCTATCTTATCGTGCGTGACCGCCAGTTAGCCGAGGATATTGTTGAAGAGGCCTTCTTGCGTGTTTTTGACTGTATTCACCAGTTTGACTCCACGCGGGCCTTTGAGCCGTGGTTTCTTAAGATTGTGATTAACATGGCGCGGCGCGCTGTCGGTCAGCGCAAGCGTCACGTTTTCTGGGGAGAGGAAGGTTATCAAAGGCTTACTCGAAACCCAGGGCCTGATATTCGCACTTTGGAAGAAAACATCGAGCGCGCCGATTTGTTACAGGCCCTATGGCTGGCGTTAGGTAGGCTTGATGTGGATCAGCGTGCAGCCCTGGTTCAACGTTACTACCTGGGTCTAAGCGAGGTCGAAATTGCCTCTCGCGCCCAATCGCCCCTAGGGACCATTAAGTGGCGGCTTCACATGGCGCGTAAGTTCCTGCGTCATCTACTACAATCGTAGAGAAAGAAGGAGGTTTTTATGGAAGAGAGAGGATCACCACTTGGAAAGGTACTCTCTGAGCTGGCGGAACAGGGGATTCCTGAAACGGCTGACTTGTGGCCCCGCATTCGTGATCGTTTGAGTTCCCGTCCTATTCTGGATCGTCTCAAGAGGAGTACCATGGTGGCATTACGAGGTTGGTCGATTCCCATCGTTGCCGGGGTTATCCTGCTGATAGGGCTGATGCTCGGCCTGACCAATGCACAGGCTGCGGCTTCCTTTATCGCTCGCATTATTGAGCGAGACGAGCGTGTGAGGACAATTGATTTGGACAAGGGAATTCAACTCAACAAATCCCAGACAATCCAAGATGTGACCGTTACCTTGGCCGTGGTCCATAGTAACAACGAGTACCTCATTCTCGAATATGCCGTTCAGAGCCCATCCGGGCAACGTTATGAGCCCCGCGATGAACGTCTGCTTGGAACGACATGCTATATCTGGGATGGCACCTATGGATTTGATGAGGATACCCGTTTCCTTCACCTCAACCTTCCGGCACGGGAAACCGGCTATCTCGCGATTTTTAGGAATAAATGTCCCTTCCCTCCTAAACGGTTGCACTTTGAGGTCTATGTGCAAGAGGTCGTCGTTCCTTCTTATGTGCCGCCCGATGTAAATGGAAGCCAGGTGTTAGAGCCCGTCCCGGCAAGCCATACGATTGGTCCCTTTGAATTCAGCATAGAAGTACCTGCTAGCTAAGCTGCTTAGATCCCTGTAATTCACGGGCACTTGCTTTAGAAATTCCTTAAGGCAAGTGCCTATATCTTTTAGCCTGCTATTTAGACTGGGTGCTATTACGAATGTTGGGTTCAAATGGGGAACGATTGCTCGCAAGCAAGAGAGATAGCGAGGACGCTAATGTAGCAGTATTATGTAGTAGAAAGCACGTCCCATGAAAGCCCCTTTCTATATAGAATTTGCTTCCACACAACTTGTTTAGAGAGGGTTACAATTACCCCGGGACATAAAATATGGGAACTTCTAAAGGGGGGGAAACGTCAAATAAAAATGAATGCTCTGTTTGGCAAACACAGATTTTTGCTGCTCCGAGGTGATGTGATGACCGATACCGAAACGCTTTCGCCCCCCGCTGACGTTGCTCCCCGCCGCTGGCATTTTGCCTTTCTTCTGAGTATTCTATTCCGCCCGCGCCGCACCTTGCTTGCCTTGCGCGAGCAGGAAAATGCCACCTGGCTCACTCCTATGGTAGTGCTGACGCTGTTGGCACTGGTGCTGGCATTGGCTGGCGCACCAGTGCGCCAGCAACAGGCGCAGATTATCCCCGAACCTCCGCCGGACTTTCAGTACTGGCCACAAGAACAGCAACAACAGTATTTCCAGGCCCAGCAACAGCGAGCGAATCCACTCTTTGTTTTTATCTTTCCCGCGCTGGCAAATTTGGCTGCAGTCTGGCTGCCTTGGCTGATCTTAAGCAGCCTGCTCCACCTGGCGCTGACGCTCGGCGGCAGCCGCGGCAACGGGGTGACCACGTTCAATTTAGTGGCATGGAGCAGCGTACCGCTAGCGCTACGTTTCCTGGTCCAGAGTATTGCCATAGTGGTGACGCGCCAACCGATTACCACGCCCGGTCTCTCTGGCTTCATTCCGAGCGATGCAACCGGATTGGCCCTTTTTGCGCGGGCAACACTGGCTCAGATTGATCTATATTGGCTCTGGATGGTTATACTCTTGTTAATGGGTGTGCCGCTCTTTTCGGGGCTCCAACGTGTCAAAGCCTGGGGGTTGGCCCTGCTTGTTATTCTGCTGACCTTAGCATTGCAGGCTCTGCCGAGCTATTTTACGGCACGATTGGGTAATCTGTTTGTGACGCGCCCTTTTTTCTTCTAGTCGGTCAGGCGCATGGATAACAGCATTCTGATCACGATCCGCGGCTTGCGCAAGGTGTACCCTATGGGGCGCCAGCAGGCGGTGCAGGCTCTCGCCGGGGTGGATCTGGACATCCCTGCCGGGAGTTTTACCGTCGTGATGGGGCCTTCTGGCTCGGGCAAATCCACCTTGCTACATCTGATCGGGGGATTGGATCGCCCTACCGCGGGCAGCATTCAAGTCAACGGGCAGCGCCTGGAAACACTGGATGAAAATCAGTTGGCTGAATACCGGCGCAAGATGGTGGGGTTTATCTTCCAGGCGTTCAATCTGGTTTCTTCGATGACGGCACTGGAAAATGTGGCTTTCCCATTGCGTTTTTCAGGGGTGCCGCCGGCGCGCCGCCGCCAGATTGCGCTCAACCTCTTGCGTCAGGTGGGGCTGGAGAACCGTGCCCACCACCGCCCAACCGAACTTTCGGGCGGGCAGCAGCAGCGGGTGGCCATTGCTCGTGCCCTGGTGCATCAACCGCGCATCATCCTGGCCGATGAGCCAACCGGTAACCTGGATACGGCCAGCGGCTATAGCATCATGCAGTTGCTCTCGGAACTGCATCGCGCCGGCCACACCATTATCGTGGTAACCCACGACACCCGCATGCACCGCTTTGCCACTCACTTGGTCTATTTGCTGGACGGGCGGGTGGTAAGTCGCGAAGACTATGAAGCCGCGGCCAATTTTGCCGCACTTACCCAAGGAGGACCTGAAAGATGAAGCATTGGCACTACTTTCGTTTGGGCTTGATTCTGGCGCTGGTGGGTCTGGTTTTAGCACCTGCTTATGTCATTTACGCTCAGAGTGGCTCACTCACCATTACGCCCGATGCTACACAGAAAGATGGACAAGTGGGTAGTGTGGTCTTCTATACCCTTGCGGTTAGTAATACTGGTGCTACCAATGTAAGCCTCAAAGTGGTCACTCAAGGTTTGAATGACTGGCCGGTAACCACAGATCCGCTCACGTTTACATTGGCCGCGAGTGAAAGCCGGAATGTCATTGTAGCGGTGGCAGTTCCGGCTACAACTACAAATGGCGCCACCGAAGTAACCACGGTTCAGTTTTTAGAGGCAACGACTAATACCGGGCTGGGAAGTGTGGCTCTGACCACTCGTGCCATTGTTCCACCTACGGCGACCTTGCCACCTAGTGGGCGCCCGTTGGTGGTTATGGAATCCTATGGCATCGAAGAAGGTGGCCCG
The DNA here is from genome assembly GCF_056331585.1 of Thermanaerothrix sp. NCBI lineage: Bacteria > Bacillati > Chloroflexota > Anaerolineae > Anaerolineales > Anaerolineaceae > Thermanaerothrix > Thermanaerothrix sp. Next base: position 2,606 of record NZ_JBWGPQ010000046.1, on the reverse strand, counting down.
ATTGCGCCGGGGCAGGACTTCGGCCTGCGCCTGCGTATGGCCAACGTGGGGCGCAGTGCCGCGCGGGATATCATCTTCACTTTCAGCGGCGAGGGCTTTTTGCCTCTCAACACGGGGGGTGTGCGCACCTTGAGCAGTCTGGCGCCCGAGGAACGACTGGATGTGGTGCAGCGTTTTCTGGCCAGCCCTACTCTGAGCGGCAGCCTGGCGACGATTACGGTGAATGTAACCTATAACGACCCCGCTGGCACGGCCTATACCACGACCCTCACGGTGACGATTGACCTGAAACCGCCGTCCTATGCCGCCGGCCTGGCGCGACCGACTGCCACGCCGACGGCCATCAGCCGACCCCAATTGGTTGTGATGGGCTATCGCAGTGATGTGGACCCGCTCCAACCCGGCTCCATCTTCACCCTTGACCTGGAAATCGAGAACCTGGGTAGTAGCAACGCGCGCAATGTGGTGATGATCCTGGGTGGAGGGAACCTTAGCGGTGATAGTGGCGGCACGCCGGCGCCGGGTGGGGTCTCGGCCAGCGGTAGCGACCTCTCAACCTTTGCCCCGTTAGGGAGTTCTAACATCATTTACCTCGGCAATGTGCCGCTGGGGCAGGCGCTTAAGACCAGCACCCAGTTGATCGTCAATGTCAATGCCAACCCCGGCGCTTATCCGTTCAAAATCTCCTTTGTCTACGATGATGAAAAGGGCAATCGCCAGGTCAACGACCAGGTGATTACCCTGCTCGTGTATTCGTTGCCCCAAGTAGAGGTTGGCTTTTACCGCGATCCGGGGTTCTTCCAAGCCGGTATGCCTGCCGTGTTGCCCTTACAGGTCACTAACCTGGGGCGCAAATCGGCTGTGTTGGGGAACATGAAGGTCACCGCCGAAAATGCAGAGTTGAGCAACAATGTTTCTCTGGTCGGCGCACTGGAGCCGGGCGGCTATTTCACCCTGGATGTGAACTTCACGCCTTACCAGGCCGGGCCGCAGGACATCACGGTGACCATTACCTACACGGATGACTTCAACCAGCCGCGCAGTATTATCCAAACCCTGACCGTGGACGTGATGGAAGCACCGGTGATGGAGACGCCGATGTTCCCCGGTGAGGGTGGGTTGCCAGCGGAACCTACCGCCCCGGAGACCTTCTGGGATGTTCTCTGGCGTTTCATCAAGGGCCTCTTGGGTTTGGGCAGTGGTCGCCCTCAGCCCACGCCGATCAGCCCTGAAATGCCCCCCGGTGAGGTGCCGGTTCCGGTGCCGGTTGGGCCGGGCGGCAAAGGTTAGTGTGGTGTGGAGTAAAGAATGCGCTTCGGTGATTTACTCAGTCTGGTGCTCTATAATTTAGGACGGCGCAAGGGCCGGGTCGCCCTGACTACTCTGGGGGTAATCATCGGCACGGCAGCGGTGATTTTATTGGTCTCGCTCGGGCTGGGATTGCAGCGCAATGCCACCAGTCAGTTGTGGGGCATCAGCGATTTGCGCCGGATTGAGGTGTATCCCAATTACGGTGGGGGCGAGGGTGGCCCGATGGTGGTCGCAATTGAACCGGGTGGAAAGGGGGGGACTTCTAGTGGGCAGAAACTGCTCACCCCGGCCGCCATTGAAGAAATCCGCGCTCTGGAAGGCGTGGAATATGTCATTCCGCGCAATTGGGTGGGGGTAAGCGCCGTACTCAAGGTTGGTCGGTTGGAAAACTATCCATCCCTATTGGCCGTTGATACTGACGACTTGGCGATCTTCGACTATCCGCTCGAGGCGGGGACGACTCGCCTGGAACGGGGTACGGCCATTATCGGCAGTTGGGCGGCGCGTCAGTTCTACGACCCGCGTCAGCGTCCCGGCCAGGAGCCGCCGCCACAGCCGGAGTTGCTCAATCAGCAAGTGCGCCTGGTGTTGCAAAAGTGGACTCAGGATGGCCAGGTCATCACCAAAACGGTCAACCTGCGAATTGTGGGCATTCTGGCCGAGAGCCGCAGCGAGGCGGATGGGGCGTTATTTGTGCGCATGGATGAAGCTACCGCGTGGGAGGAATGGGCGCGCGGGCAGCGCATCAACCGTAACCGAGAGGGCTACAACATGCTGGTCGTCCGTGCCCGCGATCCCGACAAAGTACTAGAACTAGCAGATCAAATTAATGCGATGGGGTTCATGGCTTCCACGCCCCAATCCTTTGTCCAGGGGATCAACAATTTCTATCTCGTCTTGCAATTGATCTTTGGCGGGGTGGGAGCGATTGCGTTGCTGGTGGCGGCCATCGGTATTGCCAATACCATGACCATGGCTATCCTGGAGCGTACGCGTGAGATTGGCTTGATGAAAGCATTAGGAGCGACCAACCGCGACGTCCTGAGCATTTTCCTGGGTGAAGCGGCGGGAATCGGCTTCCTGGGTGGTTTAGGTGGCGTTCTCATCGGTTGGTTGGGCAGTGCCATGCTAAATGTGGTGGCGGTGACCTATCTTTCCAGCCAGAGCCAAGGCGGTCCTCCGATGACCGCAGCCACGTTCACTCCGCTGTGGTTGCCCTTGTTCGCACTGGCTTTCGCCACCCTGATTGGGCTGATCTCTGGGCTTTATCCGGCCCTGCGCGCCGCGACCCTGGT
>NZ_JBWGPQ010000045.1:0-15797 GCF_056331585.1 Thermanaerothrix sp. | reverse complement strand
CGTTCTATCCTCCTTGTCTTTTAGCTCCAGCTGCGTCAGCAGCCTGAGCAGTTACAGGTATCTTTGCAACAGAGCGAGCCAAGATACCTATTTTTCATCGAACAAGAGACCTACTTCCCCCAAGTCTACGCAAAAAGCGCAGTACGGTCTGGATATACGTTCGGTAAGCCTCGCGGTGGATGCTGTGGCCCGCTTCAGGGAAGTGCACCACCTGCACCTGTGGCCATAGGGCTTGGATCTCTTCGGCGACCGCAGGGGTGACTAAACCACCCCGTGCCGGATCGGCGGTGAGCAGCAAACCGGGGCAACGCAACTCCGTGACGATTTCGCGCCAGGGACGACGGGGCTCTACCCATCCGCTCAAGGCTTCAGGGCGTAACTCCTGCTTGGCTTTTGCCCATTGAAAGAGTTCACTCTCATCCCAGTTGGGGTGACGCTCTTTGCAAAGCGCCATTAATTCATCAATGGAGCGCTGCTTGTAAGCCAGGAGGTCGGCATAAATTTGCTGATAAGCCGGTGACTGCGGATCGAGATGATCTAATGGGAGATTGTCGCCCCAGGGTGGGTCTTCTAGCACCACCCCACGCACCAGGTCGGGACGGTTGGCGGCCAGGCGGGCAGCCACATCCGCACCCATGGAGTGCCCGATGACCACCAGGAGGTTTAATTGCAGGGCTTCAATGAGAGTTTCAACATCGCGCGCCTGAATCTCGAGACCGACTCCCTCGGACCCAATCCCAGATGAACCATGCCCGCGAGCATCCGGGAGGATGACGTCAAATTCCTCTTCCAAGGCCAGGGGAACGCGATTCCAGCACAGGGCATTGTCGGAAAAGCCATGTAAAAGGATAACCGGCGGTTTCTCTCCCCCTGTGCGATAGTAGGTGAGGCGCATTTGGCCAACCATCACGTGGCCATAAAACAGACGAGGCATAAATCGCCCTCCACTCTGGATTAGATCTATTTTAGCATACGCGAGCGGGAACCATCGGCTATCGGGCGATTATGGTTTTGAGATTCCCTTGACGTGAAAATGATTTTCAATTACACTATCAGGCATGGTCGAGAAAGCTACCGACTTGGTGGATGATTGGCTGGAACGGTTACAGGCCAACGGTTACCGGATAACTGAGCCACTGCGTCATATTGTGGACACCCTGGTGAGCAGTCCGCGCGCCTTGGGGCCGATTGAAATTTATGACCTGGTGCGCATACGTTATCCTAACCTGGGCCTGGTGACTGTATACCGCACATTGGAGAAATTAGAAGCGCTGGGATTGATCCAACGTGTGCACCAAGATGACGGTTGCCACCGCTACTTGCGCGCGATGCAGGGACATCAACATCTTCTGGTCTGCACCCGCTGTGGGCGGGTAGTGTACTTTGCCGGTGATGACCTCTCGTCCCTGATTCAACGCACCGAAACCGAAACTGGCTACGCCATTCAAGATCATTGGCTGCAACTCTACGGCCTTTGTCCGTCGTGCCAACCGTAGGGACGAATTTTAGTTTATTCGTTGTTGAAAATGATATTCATTATACGAACAGGAGGTGTGTGATGGTAAAACGTACGTTGGTTGGGATGATCCTGATGGCAACCATGTTGCTTCTGACTTCCTGCGCTGGCTCTGCCCAACCCTCACCGACGTTGCAAGATGGTCAGAAGGTGCGCGTTTTGGCTACCACCACACTGGTAGGTGACGTGGTCAAGCAAGTCGGTGGTGAGTGGGTTGACCTACACGTCTTGCTGCCGGTGGGCGCCGACCCGCACAGTTTTGAGCCGACGCCGCAGGACACCGCTAAACTGGCTCAGGCCGACCTTATCTTTGCTAATGGTTTGGATTTGGAGGCTTTTCTGGAGCCGCTGATTGAGAGCGCGGGGGCGGCGGAGCGGGTGGTTTATGTGTCGGAAGGGATTGAACCCCTTTCCCTGGCTGCGGAGGACCATGGCCACGCAGAAGAAAGCCCGGGGCACTCCCACGGGGAATTTGATCCCCATGTATGGATGGACCCTAACAACGTCATGGTTTGGGTGGACAATATTGAAAAAGCGCTGAGCGCGCGTGATCCGGCCCATGCCGCCGGTTATGCGGAGAATGCCCGTGCCTATCGCCAGGCCCTACAAGATCTGGATGCCTGGATTCGTGACCAGGTGGCTCAGGTGCCCGCGGAGAAACGGAAGATTGTCACCGATCATTTAGCATTTGGATACTTTGCCCAACGGTACGGGTTTGAACAAGTTGGAGCGATTGTGCCTGGATTCAGCACGCTCTCTGCGCCTTCAGCCCAGGAGTTGGCGGACCTGGAAGCCCAAATTCGGGTATTAGGAGTCAAAACGATTTTTATCGGCTCCACCGTCAATCCCGCCGTTGCCCAGCGTTTGGCCGAGGATGTTGGGGCTAAAATCGTTACCGTGTATACGGGGTCGCTCAGCCCAGCAGATGGACCAGCTGCGACCTACCTTGATTTTATGCGCTATAATGTGCTTACGTTGGTGAACAATCTCAAATAAGATCCATTCTGGGAGAACTATCCCATGGCCCTGATGCGAGAGATTCGGCAGGTGCGCTGGTCGTTAAACGGCTATCAGGCTGCTCATGATACAAGACAGCCCATTGTCCAGGCGATTGACCTGACGGTCATGTATGAAAGCGGTCCCGCCCTAGAACGGGTTAGTTTTGAAATCTATAAAGGTGAGCGGGTAGCTGTTGTAGGACCTAATGGCGCCGGGAAAAGCACTCTCTTTAAGGTGATTGCTGGCATCCTGCAACCAACCAGTGGACGCATTGAGATTTACGGTGGCGCCCCGGGGGAACACATCTGTGTGGCTTACGTGCCCCAACGTTCGGTGGTGGATTGGCGTTTTCCGGTGACAGTGTATGACGTGGTGATGATGGGACGGGTGGGGCGAATCGGGTTGCTAAGGCGTCCGGGCCGAGAAGATCATCGCATTGTGCGGCAGGCGTTGGAGCGGGTGGGGCTGAGTGACCTGGCAAGCCGTCAAATCGCCCAACTCTCCGGTGGGCAGCAGCAACGCATGTTCCTGGCGCGCGCCCTCGCCCAGGAAGCCGAACTAATGCTTTTGGATGAACCTTTCACCGGCCTGGATTTGCCCTCGCAAAACGAGTTATTAGCCCTGCTGGAACGGTTACAGGGCGAAGGGATGACTATCATGGTCTCACTCCACGATCTGAATCTGGCAGCCCAGCAATTCACCCGCCTCCTACTGCTCAATCGGACGCTGATCGCTTTAGGAACGCCGCAAGACGTCTTGAATACCCAAACGCTGTTAGCAGCCTATGGGGGACACTTACACATTGTGAGCGAGCCGACGGGCAACCTGGTGTTGGGTGATACCTGTTGCGATGGAGGGGGGCATGCCTGAGATATTGCTGCAACCGTTTCAGTATGCCTTTATGGTGCGGGGGATGCTGGCCGCTGTGTTGGTAGGGGTGGTCTGTGCGGTAGTGGGTACGTTTGTGGTCCTGCGTGGGATGGCTTTCTTTGGGGATGCACTGGCACATACGATCCTCCCTGGCCTGGCCGTGGGCTACTTAGTGGGGGGCGGATCACGTGAGACGTTGTTCTGGTGGGCGCTGGGCACGGCGGTCGTGAGCGCGGTTTCGATTGGTACGATCAGTCGTAAGTTACGGCTGAAAGAAGATACGGCCATCGGGATTATCTTTGCCGGGATGTTTGCCCTAGGGGTGGCATTGATTTCCTCAGTGCGCAGTTACTCGGTAGACCTGGCTCACTTTCTCTTCGGGGATGTCCTGGCGGTGCGCGAAAGCGATCTTATTCGCAGTGCTATCTTTGGAGGGGTGGTGTTACTCTTGCTATATGCTTTTTATAAAGAGTTCGCTCTGCTTTCATTTGACCCGATTCTGGCTGCCACATTACGCCTGCCGGCCCATTTTTTAGATTTGTTGTTGGTGATTTTGATCGCCGTTGCCATTGTTGTCTCGTTGCAAACCGTAGGGGTAGCGCTGATGGTGGCGATGCTGGTGACACCAGCAGCAACGGCTTCGTTGTTAACGCGTCGCTTGCCATTGATTATGGTATGGGCGGCTGTGATTGCTGCCTTTTCGGGGGTAGTGGGATTGTACCTTTCGTATTATCTTAACGTTGCGTCTGGTGCGGCGATTGTGCTGACCTGTACAGTAGGATTTATTCTTGTCTCACTGGGGCGAAGTTTGCGTGAGCGGTTTGTTCGAGTTTCAACGGTTTAGCATTAACTCGTTTTCCCAATCCTCACAGAAGTAACCGGAGATTCGCTTACATGGATCCTTCAACCCTACTCATCGCTTTTTTGTTTTTCCTGGCGGCGTTGCTATATGCCTCGGTAGGGCACGGCGGAGCTTCGGCTTACCTGGCGGTGATGGCTCTATTAGGCGTAACACCTGCGGAAATGCGGCCCACGGCGTTGATCTTGAACTTGTTGGTAGCCGGGGTGGGAGCCTATAAATACATTCGAGCCGGACGCTTTTCCTGGTCCATCTTCTGGCCGTTTGCGCTCACATCTGTGCCCATGGCTTACCTCGGGGGACGCATTCACCTTCCGGTTCATTATTTTGAACTTTTGTTAGGGGTTGCCTTGCTATTTGCCGCGTTACGCTTGCTGGTCAAGCCCGGCGGTGAAAGAGAAGGTCTGCACCCTTTTGCGTTGGGCTGGGCGATGGGGATTGGGGCCGTGTTGGGCTTTGTCTCAGGGTTGATCGGCGTCGGGGGTGGCATTTTTCTCAGCCCGATCTTAATCTTTTTGGGTTGGGCTGAGACGCGCCAGGTCTCCGGCATTGCTGCGGCCTTTATCGTGGTCAATTCGGTCTCGGGTTTGTTAGGCCTATTCCAAAGCCATCCCCCTCTACCCGCAGCGGTTCCTTTTTGAATAGTGGCTGTGCTGGCCGGTGGTTGGATTGGGGCTGAGTTGGGTAGTCGTCATCTAACTGTTCCCTGGATTCGACGCACGTTAGGGGTGGTGCTGGTGGTGGCTGCCTTACGGGTGCTTGTGGCTTGAGGTGCGGCAAATTTGGTTTTGCTATCCCGTTTCCAACAGACGGGGCAGGATATGGCGTTCAACCTGCTGATCATTGTGGGGGGTAGGCACCTCGTCAAATAGGTACCAGTCTTCGATGTGCTCCAGACTTGCGCCGGGCGGCAAGCGGGTCAAGGGGCTGAGCGTTTCCAGTTCTAAGAAGCGATCATTGACGAACACCTCAACCGTACTACCCCAATCGGGATAGGTGGCCTCTGGATGATATTCAAACCGCTTCAGGAACAAGTGTCCGCGGCGGGCGTAAGCGGCCCATCCGAATGGTGTGTGCAAGCCAATCTTTTGGGCGGTGGCGCGCATTGGATCCTGCCGGGCAAGGATATAGGATCGTCCCAGGCTCCACCGAGGATCACTTAGGTCGGTATAAGCCCACAGCACCAGAGCGCTCACAGGTAGAAGATGGGTCTCATGAGGCGCTTTGGGAGGTAGGGGCAAAACAGCACATCCCCCCGGTGCCATCACGCTTAGCGCCCATGCCGCTAGTTCGATCTCCCACACACCCTGGTTACACAGGCGGTGAATTACCCGCACATGGCTGCCTTCCGGCGCCAAAATGACCTCGAGGCTCTTCTGAATACACGTCAAAGGTTCTACTGCCTGGGTGAAGCGCACACCGCTAGGCAAAGACTCATAAGTTACGGGTTGGTTATCCGGCACGTAGGTGCGGGGACGCATCTCTGGGGCATGCCACAGACGGTGTCCTCCATAGATATGCCACCGGGTGGAATCTAGCGGTTGAATGGGGTTAAGCAGTTCGGCAAACTCGTTTTCGCCCTCAATAAAGCCGTAGCGGATGATGCGAGGGCCTAGGGCAGTGGTGATCAACACTTCGACCTGGTCGTTCGTCAAGCGGAGGCAGGGACCGAATGGGGGGTAATCAGTGAGGTTCATGGCAAAATAAGCCCTTGAGGATGAAGCGACTGGTTGCAATGATTAATCCTGTATTATTATCCTGGTAACCTGAGGGTAATGCAAGGCGTTTATCGGATCAAGTAAGAACGATGTGTGGTGAAATTTGCCCCAAATTACGCGGAAACGGATCGGAATTTATAGTTCCCAAGGGACTATTCGCGTATAATAGTTTTCGTATCTAGGGTTTTATCCACCCAAGCCAAAGGAGGTGATGGACCGAGGCGATAACCTGTAAAATCTTTCTTTTCCATTCGTTCCACCATTTTTCCAAGTTTTACATTTGAAGGAGGAGACAATGTTTGCCAAGAGAACGTTTGCCGTTTTGGCGGTGTTGGTGGTATTAAGCATGGTGCTGGCCGCGTGTCAGCCAGCGGCAACCCCCACCACAGCCCCAACTCAACCCCCAGCCACACAGCCCCCAGTTCGTGAACCAACAGCAACCCAACCCCCGGCGACCGAGGTCACCTTTGAGGGTATGAAGTACCCGGAAACCCCCTCCTGTGATTACGGAGGGATCATCAAAGAGATTGCCGCATTAGATCGCCTAACCGTGCAATTCACCCTCTGTCAGCCCGATCCGGCTTTTCCATCTAAAGCGGCTTTCTCGGCTTTCTCCATTCAACCCAAGGAATGGATTGAAGCCGCCATGGCTGACCGGCGCATCCTCTCACAACCCATCGGCACCGGGCCGTATAAACTGGAGGCCTGGAATCGCGGCGATAGCATTGTGATGAAGCGCTTTGACGACTATTGGGGCGAGAAGGCTAAAGTCGAGACCCTGGTTTTCCGCTGGAATAAAGAGGCTGCAGCCCGCTTGCTCGAACTGCAGTCCGGCACGGTGGATGGCATTGACAATCCCAGCCCGGATGATTTTGAGGTCATTCGCAACGACCCTAACCTGAAGTTGATTGAGCGTGAAGCCCTCAACGTGTTCTACATTGGGATGACCAATACCTTCAAACCTTTTGACGATGTGCGCGTACGTCAGGCCATTGCCATGGGCATTGATCGTGAGCGTATTGTCAAGAACTTCTTCCCCGCGGGCTCAGAAGTTGCAACGCATTTCACTCCCTGCGCCATCCCTAACGGTTGTACGGGTGATCCGTGGTATGAATTTGATCCGGCCAAAGCCAAGGAATTGCTGGCGCAGGCAGGCTATCCCAACGGCTTCAAGACCAAGATTTACTATCGCGATGTGGTGCGCTCTTACTTGCCCGAACCGGGCTTGGTGGCAACCGACATCCAGGCGCAACTGAAAGAGAACCTGGGCATTGAGGCCGAAGTGGTGGTAATGGAGTCGGGTGCATTCATCGAGGAATCCAGCGCGGGTCGGCTGGATGGGTTCTACTTGCTGGGGTGGAATGCGGATTATCCGCACATCACCAACTTCCTCGACTTCCATTTTGGTGCCTCAAACCCGCAGTTTGGTAAGCCGTATCCTGAGATCTATGAAGTATTACAAAAGGCCGCCCAGATTGCTGATCCTAAGGAGGCTGAAGCCCTTTACACCCAGGCGAACAACGCTATCCGCGAACTGGTGCCAATGGTGCCGGTGGCGCATGGTGGGTCGGCCGTGGCCTACCGAGCTGATGTTGAGGGTGCCCATGCCAGCCCGTTGGGGAACGAGTACTTTGCAGTCGTGAAACCGGGCGACCGCGATACCTTCGTCTGGATGCAGAACGCAGAGCCGATTTCGCTCTACTGCAATGATGAAACCGATGGTGAATCACTGCGCGCCTGTGAGCAAATGCTGGAGTCCCTGCTCTCCTTCGAGGTGGGCGGTACGGCGGTCAAACCTGGTCTGGCGACGTCCTGTGATCCCAATGAGGACCTGACCGTTTGGACCTGCAAATTGCGCGATGGGGTCAAGTTCCATGATGGGTCAGACCTGGATGCTAACGATGTGGTGATGTCCTGGGTGGTGGCTTGGGATGCCAAACACCCCTTGCACATCGGCAACACGGGCGCTTTCACGTATTTCTCGACCTTGTGGAATGCGCTGCTCAACGCGCCGCCCAGTGAATAATAAAATAGGCAGGGTTTGAAAGAGGCAAGCGGGATGGGAGACATCCCATCCCGCTTCACCCCATTGTATTGCGCGAGGGCAAAGACTTCCCATGATCCAATACTCCATTCGCCGCATTCTGGCTTCCTTTCCGGTTTTGTTGGGTATCCTGATTGCTACGTTTATCCTGGCTCGCCTGATCCCTGGTGATCCGTGTAAAGCCATCTTGGGGGAGAAGGCTACACAGGAAATATGCGCTCAGTTTGCTGAGCGCTATGGGTTGAACAAACCTATTTATGTGCAATTGGCAATTTATATGGGGAACGTGTTGCGGGGGGATTTTGGCAATTCGATCCGCTTCAGCCGCCCGGTCACGGTGATCCTGGTGGAACGTCTGCCCACCACGGTGGAGTTAGGCTTGTCGGCGATGACCATTGCTTTATTGGTCGGCATTCCCGCCGGGATTCTCTCGGCTATCAAGCGTAACTCCGTACTGGATGTGGTGACCATGGTAGGCGCTAACATCGGCGTTTCCATGCCGGTGTACTGGCTGGGTTTGATGCTGGCCTACTTCTTTGCTTTGGTGTTGAAAGATACCCCGTTCTGGTTGCCCCCTAGTGGCCGGCTCAGCCCAGGGGTAACCGTTGTACCTTTTTATCAGGTATGGGGATGGACCGTGCCCGAAGCGGGATTCTGGCGCGGCGTATTGGATTTTGTGGGACGGCTTTATCTTTTTAATTCTTTGATCACCGGTAATTGGAAGGTTTTCAGGGATGCTTTGACTCACCTGATCCTACCAGCCGTGGCGCTGAGCACGATACCGATGTCCATTATTGCACGCATGACCCGCTCGAGCATGTTGGAGGTGCTGCGTCTAGATTATATTCGTACCGCACGGGCGAAAGGACTGACCGAACGATTAGTCATTCTCAAACATGCCCTGCGTAACGCCCTGCTGCCCATTGTGACCGTAGTAGGGATTCAGGTGGGAAACCTTTTTGCGGGTGCGGTGCTCACTGAGACGATTTTTGGTTTGGCAGGTGTGGGAAGCATCCTCTTTGAGGCGATCACCGCGCGCGATTTTCCGATCATTCAGGCTTTCACGGTCGTTATTGCCATTGGCTATGTGGTGATCAACCTGTTGGTGGACTTATCCTATGTCTTCATAGATCCGCGCATTCGCTTGGAGTGACCATTATGGCTTCGACGTCAAGCCCTCTACCTTCTTCGGCTCGGGATTATCGTGCTAATAGTCTATGGCGTCTGACATTGCGGCGTATCTTTCGACAGCGCCCAGCGATCATCGGTATGACGTTGTTGGGTGTTTTGGTCTTTTGTGCCATCTTTGCTCCGGTGATTGCGCCTTATGATCCAGAAGCCGTGCTTATCGGCGTGGAAGATGTGCGCAAGCGTGAGCCGCCCTGCATTCATATCCTTGGCTGCCCCAAGGATCGTCCACAGCATCTGATGGGTATTGACGGCAATGTGCGGGATGTCTTCAGTCGCATTATTTTTGGAGCCCGCATTTCGCTCTTTGTCGGCATTTCTACGGTTAGTTTTGCCATTCTTGTTGGCACCATCCTTGGCGCTATTTCGGGGTATGTGGGGGGTTGGGTGGATCTGGTCATCATGCGCATTTTGGATGTTTTGCTGGCTTTTCCGTCCTTGCTGTTGGCCATTGCCATCGTGACGGTGCTGGGGCGGGGGTTGCAAAACGCCTTGCTGGCGATTGCCATTGTCTCCATTCCAGTCTATGCGCGGGTGGTACGGGCGAGCGTGCTCTCGGTGAAAGAAAACGCCTACGTGCTGGCTTCGCGCGCTTTGGGGGGAAGCCACATTCACATTTTGCTGCGGCGCATCCTGCCCAACGCTATTCCGCCGTTAATCGTGCAGGGAACGTTGGGCATTGGTACGGCAATCCTGGACGCAGCAGCGTTGTCATTCCTGGGCTTAGGTGCCCAGCCGCCAACCCCGGAGTGGGGCACCATGCTGGGCACGGAGCGCAACCAGGTTTTCACTGCGCCCCATCTGGTTTTCTTCCCCGGCCTGGCTATCATGATTACCGTGCTCTCGTTCAACCTGTTGGGTGACGGATTGCGGGATGCCATTGACCCGCGCCTGAAAGGAGGTTAGGAAGCCGCGATGACCGCTAATTCTTCTTCGCAGCCCTTGCTGGATGTGCGTGATCTGAAGACGTATTTCTTCACCGAAGACGGAGTGGTCAAGGCGGTGGACGGAATCTCGTTCCAGGTCTTTCCGGGTGAGGTATTGGGTTTGGTAGGTGAGTCGGGCTGTGGCAAAAGTGTCACCTCGCTCTCGATTATGCGCCTGCTGGATGCCCCAGGCAAGATTGTTGGTGGCGAAATTTGGTTCGAAGGCCGGAACCTCTTGGCTTTAAGCGAGCACGAGATGACTCAGGTGCGAGGAAATCAGATCTCGATGGTCTTTCAGCAGCCGGTGACCAGCCTGAACCCGGTGTTTAACATCGGCAGCCAGATTGCCGAAGTGATCATGATTCATAACCCACAGATCAAAAAAACTGAGGCTTGGCGTGAGGCGGTCAATTTACTGCGTCTGGTGGGTGTTCCTGATCCCGAACGCCGTGCCTATGCCTACCCTCACGAACTTTCAGGCGGCCAGGCACAACGAGTGATGATTGCCATGGCGCTGGCCTTGCGTCCCAAATTATTGATTGCAGATGAGCCGACCACGGCGCTAGATGTAACCATTCAAGCCCAGATTTTGGACTTGCTGCGGGGTCTGCGCAGCCAGTTCAACACGGCAGTCATTCTTATCACTCATGACCTGGGTGTAGTGGCTGAGATGGCGGATCGCGTAGCGGTCATGTATGCCGGCAAGATTGTCGAAGAAGCCAATGTGCGTGAACTCTTTGCCAATCCGTTGCATCCTTATACCCGCGGCCTGATCGGATCGGTGCCGGTTTTAGGCCGGGTGAGGGATTATCTGGAAACCATTCCGGGCAATGTACCTAATTTGATAGATTTGCCGCCTGGCTGTCGCTTTGCGCCGCGTTGCCAAGCGCGCCTGGATTACAGTCTTGGTATCTGTACCCAGGAAGAGCCCGACTTGATTGAGATTAACCGGGGTCATAAAGTGCGCTGCTGGCTCTACCAGGATGGTAAAGACCATCAAGCACCCTTGCGCACTGCCCAAGAGACATCCCAAGTCAAGGATCGAGGTTAACCGTGGACACCATTGCACCTTCCTCAACCCTAGGAAGCACCTCAAAGAATGGTCGGGTGTTACTCGAGGTGCGTAACCTGGTCAAATACTTCCCAGTGCGGGGAGGCGTCTTCCGCCGCGTGGTGGCTTGGGTCAAAGCCGTGGATGACGTCAGTTTTACGATTCATGAAGGAGAGACGCTGGGGCTGGTTGGAGAGTCGGGCTGTGGCAAGACCACGGTGGGACAGGCTATCTTGCGCCTGACTGAACCTACACGTGGGCAGGTGATCTTTGATGGACAGGATTTGCTCGAACTCAAGGGTGAAGCGCTCAAGCGAGCCCGGCGTAACCTGCAAATCGTCTTCCAGGATCCTTATGGCTCATTAGATCCCCGCTTACCAATTGGTGAATCCATTGCCGAGGGGCTGCACATTCACAAGATCGGCACGCCTGCTGAACGGTTTGAGATTGTGTTGGAGATGCTGCGTAAAGTGGGCATGGAGGATTACCATGCCATGCGCTACCCACATGAATTCTCGGGTGGGCAGCGTCAGCGTATCGGCATTGCGCGAGCGTTGGTGTTGCGCCCCAAATTCTTGGTGCTGGATGAACCAGTCTCGGCGCTGGATGTCTCGATCCAAGCCCAGGTGCTTAACCTGCTGCGCGATCTGCAACGCGAATTCGGTTTGACGTACTTGTTTATTGCCCACAACCTGGGTGTGGTTGAGCACATCTCAGATCGCGTTGCGGTGATGTACTTGGGCAAAATTGTTGAAGTGGCACCGCGGGATGTCCTTTTCAGTAACCCACTTCATCCTTACACTCAGGCACTTATGTCGGCCATCCCTATCCCCGATCCGACCATAAGACGCCAGCGCATTATCCTCAAAGGCGATGTGCCGAGTCCACTCAACCCGCCTTCGGGTTGCCGTTTCCATCCCCGGTGTCCCATGGCCATGGGCATCTGTTCGCGGCAGGAGCCCGAACTGCGTGAGGTGGCGCCAGGGCATTTTGTGCACTGCTGGCTGTACCAGCCTCATGAACCTGAACCGGCCACTGCTACGGCGTAAAATGACTGACCGGCCACAGATGGAGGGTTTTGTCTTCACCCAGGCTGAGCAAGTAGCGGCCATCGGGTGAAAAGGCCAGCCCCGTTACACTCCCCGCGTGTGCCGTAAAGGGGGGGCGCCACTGCTGATTTTCAAGGTTAAGCAGGTAAATCTCGCTGCCGATACCCAACGCCAACCAGTGGTCATCCGGGCTAATGGCGATAGCATTGGCAATTTGGGGTAAGGCCAGTTTGGTCTGAGGTTTCCCAGTGCGGGCATCCCAGAGGGTGAGCAGAGGGACAAATTGGTCATTTAGTGTGCCACCAGCTACCGTCGCGACCAAGGAAGCATCATGATTAACGGCAAACACAGCAATGAAATCTTCGTGGTTGAGGGCGGGACTTAGAATGCCGTTTGTGGCGTCCTGTAATTGTAGGGTACCCCGGGCATACCACACCACATGGAGCACATCGGGTGCAAAAATGACGTTGTAAACCGGTGCCGCGGTTTGAAAGCCGGTTAGCCGAATTCCAGGTTGCCCTGAAGCAACATCCCAGATAGTCGCCGCTATTTCCTGAGTGGAGCCGATGAGCAACAGACTGCCATCGGGTGAGAATGAAGCGGCGTAAATTCCCCCATCGGGTTGTAGGGTGTGCCGCACCTCGCCGCTGACCAGATCACGCAGGGTCAGGGTCAGGTTATCCGTGGTGATGGCTACCGTGCGCCCATCCGCCGAGGCATCCAGCACGGTGGTGGGAGGGGTGTAAGCCAGGTCGGCCAATGGCTGAAGGGTGTTGGCATCATAAAGGGTGATCTCTTGCTCCGCCAGAACCCAAAACGCCCCGCTATCCTTACGCCACACTGCCCGAAAGGGATGGGCGGGCACTGACGCCGTGAGTGCCCCCAGTGCTTCAACCGGTGAAGGGGTTGGTGAAGGGGTTGGCGTGGGGATAGGCGTTGGAATGGGAGGAAGCGTGGGCGGACGGGTGGGTTCGGGTGAGGGGGTCGGCGTGGAAGCAACTTGATTGCCACCGCCACAACCAACGACAAAGGCGGCCAAAACCCAGAGTAGGAACAAACGCACGAAGAAGGATTTCATAGGGCACCGTGTCCTGAACGGAGGATTTTGCGGTTATGAGGGGATTATACCCCTCCTTGAAGGGGGCGTTGGTCTTGAGATGACGCGGCGGGGCGAGGCTTGGTGGTAGAGTGGGCGTTGGTTTGCAGGCGTTCGCGGTAAAGAATCTCTTCCAGAAGTTTGCGGTTGAAGTTGATCAAATCGGCAACCAAGCCAATGAGGATGGTCTGGAAGCCGACGATAAGCAGTACCGCCCCCAGGATCAGCGACTGCACATTGCCACTGCCTCGCCCCTGAAAGTAGAAGAGGAGAAAACGCACCAGCGGAACCAACCCCAGAGCGATCAAGCCCAGGCCAATGGTGGTGAAAACCCGCAGAGGGCGATACATGGTATAGGCGCGCACGATGGTCACACCGGAGTTGAGCAGGTAATCCCACAAGCCACGCATCAAGCGCGAGGGGCGGCGTGGGGGATTGGTGCGCACTGGCACGCTGGCAATGGCAAAGCGATGATTGCCGGCTTGGATGAGGGTTTCGAGGGTGTAGGAATAATGGCTGAGGACGTTGGTGCGGAGGGCGACCTCACGCGTCATAGCGCGGAAGCCGCTGGTGGCATCTGGGATCGGAATGCCAGCGGCCTGTGAAACGACCTGACTGCCCCAGGTTTGCAGGCGGCGCTTGATGGGGGAGAAATTGGGTTGGGCGGCTACCCCACGGTCACCAATGACCAATTCAGCCTCGCCGCGCAGAATCGGTGCAATCAGGGTAGGAATATCCTCGGGCTTGTACTGCTCATCAGCATCGGTGTTGACGATGATGTCGGCGCCCAGGCGCAGGCATGCATCCAGGCCGACTTTGAATGCTTCGGCCAGGCCGGCGTGGCGTTTGAGACGCACAATGTGATCGGCGCCGGCGGCGCGGGCAACTTCAGCGGTATTATCGGTGCTGCCATCATCAATAACCAGGACTTCAACGCAATCCACTCCCTCAATCTGGCGGGGCAGGTTACGCAGGGTCGTGGGAAGCACCTCGGCTTCGTTGTAGCAGGGGATTTGGATAATGAGTTTCATCCGCGTTTTGGACAACGTCTCTTGATTAACCAAAGTTGCTAAAAGTATACCATGGGCTTGGCTGAGCACTTGGTCAAGGAGAATAGGTTGCGCAAAAGGCACCCGAAAAACGCAGGGTGAGTTAGGGTTTCGGGCTATAATAGAAATGATTTCTTTCAGGAGCCAACGATGCCGCGGGTACGTCTTGGGTTATTCTTCTTTGCCGCGACTTTCCTTACTTCCTGTCGTGTCGTTTTAGAAACCCCGGTTCCTCCGCCGACGGAGACGGTGATATCCCCCCAGGCCGTACGCCCTACAGATACGGTCATGCTTTTGCCCTCACCCACACCGACCCCCTCACCAACGCCCAGCCCTGCGCCGGCGGAGACGCCGACCATCCCGCCGGACTCGGCCTATCCGGCGCCGTCTGCGGCTTCCCTGTTGGCTACACCGACGGCTGAAAGTGTGGGGATGAGTCTACTCAGCATGCCCACCGCCGCGCCGTTGACGCTCATGGTTCAAAGCAATTCACCGGCTTTCATTCCGGCTTTTCGTTATGCCAGCCTGGGTTGCAATTGGATGGGGGTGGCCGGGCAGGTGTTCGATACCGGGGGAAATCCGTTGACCGGGCTGGTGATCGGTGCGAGCGGCAATGTGGCCGGGCAAAGCGTGGATGCGTTGGGTTTTACCGGATTAGCCACCGATTACGGGCCAGCGGGCTATGAGATTAAATTGGCGGATCGGGTTGCCCCGGCGATTTTCTGGCTGCAGGTATTCAATTTGCAGGGGGCACCGCTCAGCGAGGCGCAGATGTTCCAAATGGAGGGTGATTGCGCTAAGAATCTGGCCATTGTGAACTTTGTGGCAACCCCTTATCTGGGAAACCGGCTTTACCTCCCAGTTGTGGGGCGATAAACCTTTCCAAAATTAAACATACCAGCTTAACAAGCCCTGATAGTTAAGAATTTATTGGGGGTAAGACACGTGCTCTAAGGATGTATCTTTTGGATCGCAAAAACATCTAAATAATTGAATATAATTCCATGGAAAGAAAGAAGGAAACAAGCGAATGTTTTGTCATACCGGGTATGGGTATTGTGCTTGGACCATAGGATGCGCGTGTGCTCAAGGGGGATGGATTAAGCGTTCGCCACCGCGGCAGACCTCAGAATGAAAGTTGCGCAGATTCAAGTCACATCAAATTTAGAACAGGAGGTCTGCTATGAAACTAAAAGCGTTACAAGACCATTTGAATAAATGGTTGCTTCTATACGTGGTGTTGGCTATGGCGCTAGGCCTAGTGCTCGGCTATCCTGCCGCAGCCTGGACGAAAGCCTATCAATCTCAGGTGAGCAATCTGACCACGTTAATGGTGTTTTTGATCATCTACCCGATGATGATCAACCTGAGATTGGAAGCCCTGGTCAAGGCTGGAAAAAATATCAAGGGCCTTTCTCTAGCGGTACTTTAC
>NZ_JBWGPQ010000044.1:0-15937 GCF_056331585.1 Thermanaerothrix sp. | reverse complement strand
AGCCCTGGTCAAGGCTGGAAAAAATATCAAGGGCCTTTCTCTAGCGGTACTTTACAACTTCCTCTGGGCCCCTTTGCTGGGTTGGCTACTGGCACGCGCCTTTTTGCATGATCCAATGCTGGCGCTGGGGTTTTTACTGGTCATGGTTGTGCCTTGCTCCAGCATGAGTATTGGGTATACCGGATTGGCTGAAGGTAACCTTGAACTGGCGACCGTCACGGTGGCGTTGAGTTTTGTCTTGGCTGTGGTGGCTGTGCCGTTGTGGATGTTGGGATTCGCGGCCAATTACAAGGTGGTAGTGCCCATTCAGGACATGTTGATGTCTATATTGACCGTGCTGATCGCACCTATGGTGTTGGGCTATTTGACCCGGCTGGGGCTAACCAAAGGACTGGGGGAGAAGAAATTCAAAGAGATTCAGCCGTTCTTCCCATCCCTTTCTCTCCTAGCCATGTACGGCATCGTGTTCCTGATCTTCTTTGCCAAGGCAACCTTGATCCTTGAGAAATGGAATATGGTGCTCATGCTGATCCTGCCCAATGCCTTGTTCATTCTTTTGACACTTGCGGCCGTCACTTGGGTAAACCGGCGGTTGGGCCTTTCGTACCGTGACCATATGGCCATCGTATTCGCTAGTACGGGTAAGAACAACGGCACGGCTATTGCAATTGCTGCAATGGCATTATCACCCATGGTGGCCATCCCGGCGGCAACGATGCCAATTTTCCAGGTCCTTTTCCTGGCGCTTTATTTGAAGATGGCGGGTTGGGTGCGGAGTTACTTTGATCAGAGAGAAGTGAGCGCTGGTAAGAAAAAGATGATAGCTAATCAACCTTGAAAGGAGGTATCTCAATGATGACCCCCTGGGGTATGACTTACGGTCGTTGGTTAGGCGGTGTGCAAAGAGCACTGCCTGCTGGATATTAACCTGGTTTCTATAGAAAGGAGGTCAGAACAATGCCACCCTATGGATGGAAGTTCGGACGGCGCTGGCACGGCTACTATGTGGAGACCGAAGTTTCCCGGGAAAACGTTGAAGCGGCAGTTAAGGCGCTTCTGGCGAAGGCGCGCAAGGGTGAAGCTTGGACCAGCCCATGTTGTGGAGTTCGCCATTTTCCTATCCTTGTAGACACCAACATTGTAGGCCATTTATGGGAGGACGTGGACCTCAGTGCCCTGGAGGTAAGCGCGTTCTGGAGCGGCCCCTTTGGGGTTAAGGCTGAACTGGCAAGCCAGGGGCGAGTGGTAGGCATGGTCTGGGTGAACATAGCGTAGCACCTTGATGATCTGGCGTTACCATGACGCTTGAATCCATGGCAGGGTTTCTAATAACCCTGCCATGGGTGATTAATGTCCCTCTCTTAGGTGACAAAAGGGGCTCATTTGATCGGAGGAAGACCAGTATAATATATTCGATTTTACGAATTTTCTATGGAGGTCATATGAAAATCGCAGCTGTTTCCGAGGACGGTATAACGATCAGTCAGCATTTTGGCCGAGCGCCCTTTTATGTTGTGATTACCGTTGAAAACGGGCAAATTATGGGGCGCGAGGTACGCGAAAAAACGGGGCATGCGCAGTTTGCGGGTCGTGGGGAAACCCACATCCCGGCTGAAGCCGCTCAGGGACATGGGTTTGATCCCGCAGC
Source organism: Thermanaerothrix sp. (assembly GCF_056331585.1). NCBI lineage: Bacteria > Bacillati > Chloroflexota > Anaerolineae > Anaerolineales > Anaerolineaceae > Thermanaerothrix > Thermanaerothrix sp. The sequence goes on along the minus strand of NZ_JBWGPQ010000044.1, from coordinate 14,289 downwards.
CCAGGAACGTCATGCCCGGATGGCGGCCAGTATTGCCGATTGCGACGTCCTCCTAGCGCGAGGAATGGGCGCAGGAGCATATGAAAGCCTGCGTCGGGCTGGGATTCGCCCGATACTGACGGAGATTACCAACATTGAGGAAGCTGTTCGCGCTGTGATCGCGGGTCAGATTGAAGATCATACCGAGTGGCTGCACTAAACAGGGGCTAAGATGGCGCGGATACCTCGCCTTTTCTGGCGCCAAATTACTGTTACCCTCTTAATCGGCTGGGGAGTGGCACTGATAGTGGTAAGTCGGCCTGCTTTTTCGGCTTTTAGCCAGGGGAATCTTACGCCAACGGTGAAGATTTGTCACCTGTGTGATGATGAAATCCCAGGTGTGACATCGTCTCCAGTCTTCACACCGTCTCCCCAGGGCGAGGCTCGAGTGCGATTGGTGATGTTTTGGATGAATGGCTGCCCGCACTGCCATGAGGTATTGGAAAAAGTCCTTCCACCGTTGCAGCAGCGGTACGGCAACGCCTTGGATATCCGTCTCATTGAAATTGCGACCGTAGAAGATGTCAATCACTTTTATCAGGTCGCTGAATACTATGGTATTCCCCGCGAACAGGCGGGGGTGCCTTTTCTCATTGTGGGGAATCGGGTGCTAAAAGGTTCCGGTGAGATTGCTGCCGAATTGCCCCCATTGATTGATGAGATATTGGCTCAGGGGGGAAATGATTGGCCTGTATTACCCGAGTCTCCCTCCTATGTCATAACGCCTGAAATAACGCCCACAAAATCTTCTCCTATCCCAACCCCTATTAGAAATTTGGAGTTTACGGGGTTTGGCTTCCTTTACGCCGTGATTGCGTTTCTTATTGCGAGCATCCTGTATGCGGTGGCGAGCGTGATCAAAGTGGTGTTGGTCCGACCGTATAGTGTATCATCCGTGCCACTAGAACGACCCACGATCGCGATCTTGCTTTTGGCCTTAATTGGGCTAGGAATTGCGGTTTATTTGAGTGTAGTTGAAATTAGTGGAAGAGCAGCCTGGTGTGGACCCGTTGGGGATTGCAATGCTGTTCAGAGCAGTGCCTACGCACGTCTTGGGGGGGTGGTACCGATCGCGCTTATGGGTGTGCTTGGCTATGCCATGCTACTGATCTTATGGGGGTGGGAGCGCTATGGACGCAGTCGCTTTGTCGTTCTGGCACCCCTGGGTATTACAGGCCTGGCATTTGTAGGTGCGGCTGTGTCATTATATTTGTCTTACCTGGAAGCCATGGTAATTCGTGTAGTATGTGGTTGGTGTACGGCTTCGGCCCTGGTAATGGGTCTGATTCTTTGGTTGAGCGTGCCTGGGGCACAGCGGGCGTGGAAATACCTTCTTGCCCCTAACTTGTCATAATGCTTAACTTATGATAAGATAATTTTTGCACAGCAGCGACATCCTCGGGCAGGAATTCCTCAATTATGAGGGTTTCCTGTTATTTAACTCTGAAAGACTGGGTTTTCGCGAGACTTCCAACTCACACAGGACATAGAAACCGAAAGGGAAGGTGCCATGCATACCACATTCCTGACCCGCGAGGGCTATAAGAAACTCCAGGAGGAACTTGAATACCTGCGCACCCAGCGCCGCCAAGAGATCGCCCAGCGCTTGCACGAGGCGATGGAAGGCGGTGAATTGATTGAAAACGCTGAATATGAAGCGGCAAAGAACGAACAGGCGTTTGTGGAGGGACGGATCAAAGAACTCGAGATCCTGCTGGCCACGGCTCGTATTGTAGAGGAGGTTCCAGCCGCCGATACGGTTCAAATTGGGTCGCGGGTGACCGTGCAGGAAGAAGGGAGTGACACCCCCGAGGAATATATCATCGTCGGTGCCGCCGAGGCCGATCCAACAGTGGGCAAGATATCCAATGAATCACCGCTGGGTAAGGCCTTGCTTAATAAGAAGGCAGGCGACATCGTACAGGTGGATGCGCCGGCGGGTTCGCTGACTTTCCGAATCCTCAAGGTGGAATGAAGCAAGGGGTAGCCAGAGCGCCCCGCCCGTAGCGCGAAAAACAGAAGGGCGGGGCTTTTTTATGAGCAGATTCTTTTGGTTTGAGGGTTGACGATGGAATTGTCTGAACTAGAAAAAATACGTTTGAAAAAAGTTTTTGAACTGCGCGCGAATGGGATTGAGCCCTATCCAACGCGAGCCAATCCCACCCATTCATCACAGGAGGCCATTGCAGCCTTCGAGGCGGCGGAGAAGCAAGCCGATCCGGCGCCGGTGGAAGTGACACTGGCCGGGCGTCTGCGTGCTATCCGTCCCATGGGCAAGGTGGTATTTGCCCACATTGAGGATGGCGCGGGGCGGATTCAGCTCTTCTTTCGCGTCAATGAATTGGGCGAGGAAAAGATCCGGCATTTCACCGATTATTACGATTTGGGGGATTTTATCGAGGCCAGTGGGGTGATGTTCCGCACCCGCACCGGTGAGGTCACGCTCCACGTACACCACTTTCAAATGCTGGCAAAGGCCATCTCGCCTTTGCCAGCAGCCAAAGACGAAGTGGTGGATGGTCAGGTGATCCGCCACGCTACATTGAGCGATCCCGAATTGCGTTACCGTCAACGTTACGCCGATTTGGCGGTCAACCCTGAAGTGCGGGAGATCTTTCGCAAACGCGCGGCTATTGTGCGCGCTTTACGCGAGTTTCTGGATCAGCGCGGTTTTCTGGAGGTCGAGACCCCGATTTTGCAACCCATCTACGGTGGAGCAGCGGCGCGCCCTTTTGTGACCTATCACAATCAACTCAAACAGCAACTCTATCTGCGCATCTCGTTTGAACTCTACCTCAAACGCTTGCTAGTGGGGGGGTACGAACGGGTGTATGAGATTGGGCGTGACTTTCGCAATGAAGGGGTTTCCTTCAAACACAACCCCGAATTCACGCAACTCGAATTTTACATGGCTTATGCCGACTACCTCAAGGTGATGACCATCGCTGAGGAGATGCTGGCTTATGTGTGCGATCGTGTCCTGGGCACGCGTCAGGTGACCTTCAACGGTCATGTGATTGATTTCAATCCCCCCTGGCGGCGCATCTCGCTCCGTGAGGCGTTGCTCGAAGCCGTGGGGATTGACATTGCTCAACACCCCACGACCGAGAGCCTGGCCGATGCCATGCGCCAGAAGGGTTTGGCCGTGAAACCCAACGCACCTCGCGGCAAGTTGATCGAGGGCATGTTGGGTGATTTCGTCGAGCCCAATCTGATTCAACCCACCTTTGTATATGACTACCCGCGTGATATTTCGCCCTTGGCCAAGAACAAACCCGATGATCCCAATACGGTTGAGCGGTTTGAGGGCTATGTGGGGGGCATGGAACTCTGCAATGCTTTTACGGAGTTAAATGACCCGTTGGAACAGGAAAAGCGCTTCCTCGAAATGGGCCGCACCTACGAAGCCGAGGATGAAGATCGCCATCCCATGGATGAAGACTATCTACGGGCTATGGCCTACGGCATGCCCCCGAACGGAGGATTTGGGATGGGGATTGATCGCCTGGTCATGCTTTTGACCGACCGGCGCTCGATTCGCGAGGTGATTCTCTTCCCACACCTGCGCGAGCGCGAGGACGAGTGAGAACATGTTTGAAGGTGGGGTGGCGTGGTTATTGCCGCCCCCCAATCTTAAAAAATGTGAAAGTGCTTGACATAGAACATTCGTTCCTCTATAATGGGGCTAAATTAAGTAGAACAGGCGATCAATATTTGCGCCCAAGGAGGAAGGGCCATGGTCAGACCCAGAAACGGGCTCAGTGAACGGCATAAGCGCATTTTGCAATTTATCGTGGACTATCAGCGTCAAAATGGTTTTTCACCCTCGATTCGTGAAATTGGCGATGCCATAGGCGTGGATTCCACCTCGCTGGTCAATTATTATCTTAACCAACTCGAAACGCTGAAATTCATCCAACGCGAACGGTCTATTTCGCGCGGAATTCGCGTGTTACGGACTTTGCCCGGGGAAGGGGATGGCCGGCGAACTCTCTCCTTACCATCGTGGCGGGATGATTTTCTGGCCTTTCCGCTCATTGGGCGCATTGCAGCCGGTTCACCTTTGCCAGCCGTACCCCAGGATATCACCGAAGATTATGAAATGGTTCACGTTGCCACCACCGATTTTCCGGCCCGGGTGCCACGCGAAAACGTTTATGCGTTGGAAGTTCAGGGCGATTCCATGATTGATGCTCTGATCTACGACCGTGATATTGTCTTGATTGAATATGCCCAGGATGCCAATAAAGGCGATATGGTGGCGGTGTGGTTTGACGATACCAACGAAACGACGTTGAAATACTATGAACCCGAATATGACCGTTACGGTCGGTTACGCAGTGTCACGCTGCGCCCGGCCAATCCGACTATGCAGCCGATCAAGGTCGAAAATCGCCCCATTCGCATCCAAGGCAAAGTAGTGATGGTGATTCGCAAATATCGCCAGTGAACCCCAACTTAAAGTTCAGGCGGTGTGGGGGTCATCGCTATCATCTCGGTGGCGTAGAATAACACTCAACGTGCCTCCGATCACAATGAGCACCAGGATGGCGCTTCCCAAGATAATGCCGTTCGTCTGGGTAGCATTTTCTAATAATTCCGCCGGCAGAGGGGTGGCGATAGGTTCGCCCTGATCTTCCGTGATTATCACCGGGGTTGTGGTCGCCACGAGCGTGGGGGTAAGGGTAACGGCTAGGGAAGAGGATGAATGAGGACTTTTCCAAGCCTGCGCCCCGACGAGAAAGGCGAGAATGAGCAGGATATAACTGCCAAAACGCAGATGGGGATATAAGGAACGCAATGTTTGACGGTTCATCATCCGGTTTTAGGGTCGGCGAAGTTGTTCCACGGCAGCGCTGGCCGCGGAGAGGGGGTCTGTTTGTTGTTTGAGCAGTTGTTGGGTGGCAAAGGATAGCACCGGGCGTAGACTATCCAGGACCGGATTGGGGGGTAAAATGTGCGCGCTTAGAATAATCTGGCTGAGTGCATCGCGCAGATTGGCATCGTTCCAGGCGTTGAGGACACTTAACCGCGTGGGCAGGTAGCCTGCGGCCTGGGTCCAGGTTGCCAGAAACTCTGAGGTGCTCAAATAAGCCGCCAGGCGGGTGCTGAGAACACGCCGTTGGGGATCAGGATCGGAAATCGCCCATACCCAGCCGTTGGCGAGGGTATAGGCACTGCCGTTAAGGGCGGGGATGGGATGGATGACCGCGTCGGTAGGCAAATCGGTGAGGTAATTGGAACTCCAGGTTAATGCTCCGTCAGCGCGGCGTTCGAGAAACGTCTGCCAGACCTGACCATCGCTTTGCAGGGTCGTCACCCAGTTAGGAAATACCCCACGTCGTCCACCTTCCGCGTACAACGTAAAAACTTCGAGCAGGGCTTCCTGCTCCAAAGTGGGTAATCCCTGGTCGTTTTGCACCTTCCCCCCGGCGCCAAGGTAAAGCACCAAGGTGGTCAGGGCGTCGCTGCCGGCAAAGGCAATGGCACGTCCACGGACAAGCAGATCTTCCCATGAGGTGGGTGGAGTGCCTAGTGCAGCAGGGCGGTACACCAGAGCGTAAGCGTCACCGGCAAAGGGTAATCCAAAAAGGCGCTCCTGGATGGTGCCAAGACTGCGGGCGTAACCCAACCAGTCCTGATCTAAACCTTGGGGAAAGGCATCATCCAGGGGGTAGATCAATCCTTTCAACGCGGCATTTTCTAGGTCGGCGCGGCTGAGAGCCACGACGCCGGGCACGGCGGCGGGGGCAGCAGCGGAGGCGGCGGCCAGGGAATCCAGTAATCCGCCCGGCCCACTGCTGGTCTTCACGCGCACCTTGACGATCACGCCTGGGTTTTCACTCATAAATTTAAGGAGGCGCTGTTGCAGCAATTGCGCCGCAGGTGTTTCATTGGCAGGATCAAATTGAGGTGGAAGCCATAGCGTGATGACCGCCGGGGCAGTGGCTGCTGGCGTGGCGGTCGGGTTAGGTGCCTGAGTGCGAGTTGGTGCTACGGGTGATGATGGGGTAGGACTGGCATCGGTCGGATTAGGAAACGCCCAAGGAAGCCCTTGGCAAGCAACCAGTACCCACCCCATCATGCCGATGATCAACCAGGACAGCCAACGTTTCATTGAGCACTCGACCTATGCGGTCTCAAAGGGTTCAACTCAGGGTAATAGGGTTAGAGAGCAAGGCCACCAACAAGGCTACTGCATTTTGCACATCATCGTAATCCACCATCTCGGAGGGAGAGTGGATATAGCGGCAGGGGATGGAGAGACAACCCGAGGGCACGCCAGCGCGCACCAATTGAATCGCGCGGGCGTCGGTGCTGCCGCCGTCGAGCACCTCTAATTGGTAGGGGATATTCGCTTTCTCGGCAGTTTCGACCATCCAACGCACAATGCGTGGGTCGGCCAACATACCACTATCGCGCACCTTTATCGCCGGCCCTTTGCCCAGCGCAACTGCCATTTTGATCCCCTTAGGAGTATCACCGGTGAGGGTGACATCTACCGAGAGGCCCAGTTCGGGGTCAATGCCGAACGCGGCGGGGGTGACACCGCGCGTCCCCACCTCTTCCTGGGTGGTGAAAACCAAGTAAATCTCGTTGGGGGTATCGCCTAGGCGGCGCAAGGTCTCGATTTGAATAGCGCAGGCAATACGATCATCCATGGATTTGGCCACCAAACGCTTGCCTAAATCGAGGAAGGGGCGCTCAAAAGCCGCCACATCGCCAACTTTTACCGGGCAATCGGCTTTGGACGTGGCGCCAACGTCAATAAAGAGTTTATCAAAACTGTGCACCCGATCTATGTTTTCGAGTTTTTCGCCCCCGATGACACCGCGTAAGCCGTTGATGAACTGCACTCGCCCTCCTAAACAGGTGTGTGGGCGCACTCCCCCTATCGTCGTGAAGCGGACGAAGCCATCTTCTTCGATGTGGGTGACGATGATGCCGATTTCATCCATATGGGCGGCGGTCATGATGCGTAACCCGCCCTCACGTTTCTGTCCTTTGCGCACAATCAGGTTGCCCAAGGCATCAACGCGAATTTCATCGGCATAGGGTGCTACTTCTTCTTTGATCAGGTCACGCACGGATTGTTCGTATCCGGAAGGGCCAACGGCTTCAACTAATTTGCGAATCAGTTCTTTCATGGTAACTCCTTGGAGGGCAGGAATTATGAGCGCTCCGGCGCTAACACGTCCGGGGTAAGCGCCTGCAATGCATGAAGCATCAAGTTGATGGTATGTGCCCAATCGTCCAGGCGGGCGATGGCGACCGCACTATGGGCGTGGCGAATGGGCACCGAAATCGAGGCGCTGGGAATGCCACTGCGCTGGCGGTGAATGGCACCGGCGTCGGTTCCGCCACCCCCCGGCTGGCGAATCTGATATGGGATCTGGTGGGTAGCGGCGATTTGTAACAAGAACCGCACCAGCCGTGGATCCGAAAGGGTGGCGCCATCGGCTACATAAATGGCTGGGCCATGACCCAGACGGGCATTATAGGCGGTGTTTTCACTGCCATCCCAAGTAGGAAGATCGTTGGCCGGGGTGGCATCCAGAGCAAAGGCCAGGTCGGGGTTTAGGGCATAAGCTGCAACCCGCGCGCCGCGCAGACCAATCTCTTCCTGCACGGTGAACGCCGCCTGAAATTCAAGATGATCCGGTGCCCGTTCTAACAAAGCGATTAGGGTGGCGACTCCCAGACGGTCATCCAGGGCTTTACCCATGATGCTTGGCTCCACAACCTTAAAAGGCGTAGCGAATACGGCGCGGTCGCCGGGTTTGGCTTTCTTACTGCCTTCTGGCCCCAAGTCAATGCGCAGACTTTCGACGGCAATGGCGGACCGGCGTTCCTCGGGTGTGGTCAGGTGAATCGGACGCGCGCCGATCACGCCCGGCAAGTGATCTTTGCCCACCCAGACGGGTTTGCCGGGGAGTTGACGTGGGTCAATGCCGCCGACGATCTCGAACTTGTAAAGCCCGCCTTCTTCCTCATCCACAATCATCAGTCCAACTTCGTCCATATGGGCCGCCAGCATCACCCGCAGTACCGGCTCGCTGTGGGCTTTTTTTATCGCCAGGACGTTCCCCAGGGCATCTACTTTTACCTCGTCGGCCAGGGGTTGGACCGCTTCGAGGACAATTTTGCGTACCTCACCCTCATCACCTGATACACTGCAAGCATTGGAGAGGCGTTCCAGCAAATTGAGGGGCAAGTTTTGGGGGTTCATAGGTCATTCTTCCCAGGAAATTTTGGTCATAAAATCGGCTTCCAGGGCTGTGATAAATTCTGCCAGCAGGTGCCCGGTGCGCTGAATATCTTTGAGTGAGACCAACTCCACCGGGGTATGCATATAGCGCAAGGGGATGCTGATCACCATGGTGGGAATGCCCTCGGCAACCACCTGCATAGCAATGGCATCGGTACCCGAATGACGCGGCATGACCTCAACCGCATGGGGAAGGTCAAGGCGTTCGGCAAGGTTCTTGAAGGTTTTGAACAATGCCGGGTGAATATTTGGCCCCCATCCCAGCACCGGGCCTTTACCTAACCCAAAGGCACGGTAATCATGATTGACACCGGGCCCGCGGGCATGCGTCACATCCACGGCAATGGCGATATCAGGACGCAAATTAAAGGGCGAAGTCCAGCCGCCACCCAGCGTTTCTTCTTCTTGGACTGTTGCTACGACCCAGACATCCCAAAGATGGCGACGGTGTTGAAGTGCTTCCAGGCAGAGGGTTAGCGCGGCGACCGAGGCACGGTTATCCAAACTATGGCCGACTAGTGTTTCCCCGCTTAGTTCGAGCGGTGGCTGGGCAAAGGACACCAGATCGCCCACCCGTACCAGAGCATTAACCTCTTCGGGGGGCAAGCCGGTATCTACAAAAAGGTAATCCATCTCAATGGCGCTTTTCTCACCCAAGTGGGGTGGGAGCAACCGTGGCGAGGGTTGTAGGATCACGCCGGGTAGGTCACGCCGACCGTGTACGATCACGGGTTGACCGGGTAGAATGCGTGCATCTACGCCCCCGACCTCGGTGATGCGAAGGAACCCATCCACGATTTGGCTGACCATCAGACCAATGGCGTCCATGTGCGCGGCGATAAGCAAGCGGGGGCGGGGTTCTGCGCCTTGTCCGCGGCGGAGGGCATGCAGGCTACCCAATGGGCTGACGCTGACGTCATCCACCAATGGGCGCCAGGCGTCAGCAATGGCTTCCCGTACCGGGGTTTCATGGCCCGACAGGCCGGGGAGCGAGATCAAACGCTTGAGAAAGTCCTTGGTGTTTTCCATAGGCCTCTACATGGGGATGAAATGGCTAAGGGGATGAAGGTGTATCTGATGGCGTCAGTGTTGGCGGTGGCAAAGGGGTTTCCGTCGGCTCAAAGGTGGGTGAAGGCGACAAAGTAGCAGTGGGGGTAGGCGTGGGTGTTTCAGTGCGTGCAGGCGGGGTGAAAGGGGTGAACGTCTGGGTGGGGGTCCAGGTTAATGTAGGGGTTTCGGTATAGGTTGGGGTGAACGTTGAACTGGGTGCGAGAGTGGTTGGAGAAGGCGTGCTCGGTGGTGTGAGGGTGAGGATTTCAATGGTCAACGTGGCAGTGGGAGTAGGGTTGCTTTGGGTGAGGCGTGTGCCAACCTGAAGGATAACAAAGCCAAGGCAATAGCAAGGGAGCGTCGCGAGAATGATGATGACCAGAATGGAGCGGATGCGCTTACGTCGTTCGAGGGATGAAGCCATCGAAGGTGCCTCCAGCGTTTTTCATCATATCACGGGGTGGAACGGATGACAAGATTGACCACGCGGTTGAGAATCTTTACCTCCAAGCAAACAGGCTGTGTTATACTTTTTTAGGTTTCCAAAGATGATCTTAGGGAAAGGTTGATTTTTGGCGGAGGAAGTGGAAAGGATGAAAACATTACTGCTGATGCGTCATGCCAAATCCAGTTTCAAAGATGGCAGCATGCCCGATTTCGAACGTCCCTTGAGCAAACGCGGGGAGAAAGACGCCCCACGGATGGGCAAATTGTTGCGCGAAAGAGACCTGGTGCCAGACTTAATTATTGCGTCCTCAGCGGTGCGGGCAAAGACAACCGCCGAACTGGTCGCCGAAAAAAGCGGCTATAAAGGCGAGATCCTATATGTGGAAGATCTCTACCTGGGTGAGCCGGCAGCTTATCTGGAGGCCCTGCGCAACTTGGACGATGAGGTTGAAACTGTGCTCATCATTGGGCACAACCCCGGGCTGGAAACACTGCTCCAGATCCTGACCGATAAGGTGGAATCTCTTTCCACCGCGGCAATTGCTCACCTGGAAGTCCCCCTGCGCACCTGGAAGGCTTTAGATACGGCGATCATTGCTACTTTGAAACATCTCTGGCGCCCGCGTGATCTTTAGATCTGCTTCCGGCGTCGCCTAATTTGGATGACATGCATTGAGCGATTGGGGGTGTGATAATAACGCAGGACCTGCTGTGCCGGGTCAATCTCGTATGTTCCATCGGAAAGGTTCACCTCAAAGCCGTCGGGATATTGATACGTAGGCACGAAAATCTCAGTTGGGGCGTCCAAGCCCGGTTCGTGGCGGAAAACGTAGCGGAATTTTCCACGCCGATAATCGAACTCCAAACTCAGCGGTTCTCCAGCGGTTTTCATTGGATAGGGACGAATCACTGCTTCTAAGGCGCGTCCTCCCGAATATAGGTCGGAGGGATCCTGTTGCTGGTCGCGGCTGAAAATCGAAAGGTCTTCATCGTTCCACAAATCGCCGTGGGCATTTGTGTTATCGGGGGTGTAATTCCAAAGGGTGTAACTCAGCAGGTTATCTTCCATGGCGCGGAGAGTGCGGTCCATCGCCTGGGCGTGGATTTTGAAATTGCCATCACGGTAAGCGCGTTTGTGATCCAAATCAAACGGAATCCCGCACTCGCCGATGATCACTGGTACATTCCCCAGGTAATCACGAGCATGGCGCTTAAATTCTGCCAGTTGGTCGGCGAAGTTACGGCGGATGAACGGCCAGAACACTATCTTGCCACGTCCCCGGGTATCGTACCCCAGCCAGGGCAGGTAACGCTTGAGATATAGCGTCAGCCCATCATACCAGTGGGGTGCATAGACCAGTCCTTCCGGTCGGTTGTGATCCCAGAGTGGTGGCGGTTGGTTGACCTCGGGTTCTATGAAGATCAATGCCTCAGGATGTACGCTACGCACGGTCTGGACGAAGCGCCGGTAAAACGGGAGCAGGCAATCCGTTCCAAAGTCTACCCGTTTTCCGTTGGCTTGGGTGAAGTAATCCGAACGCAAGAGACGAGGGATGCCATCGGCACCCACGTCCCAAACGCCGTGTCGGCGCCAGATGCATTCATAGCCCTCACGCCAGACACGCACCCCCTGGGGGTCAATGGTAATGCGGCGTACCACTTGGCTGCCTAAAAGGGCGGTTTCAAAGACATCCACCGTTTGAGCCAAACCTTCACCTAAAGCCATGGCCTGGAAGGGGGTGGGGGTAACTCCCTGGTGTAGGAGACCATTATGCCGGCCCAGATCCGGCCAGCCGATGTAACCCGGCAAAGGCTCATTCATGATGTCGTAACCGATCACATTTGGCAGGTGTGCCAGGCGCTGTGCCAAGCGATGTGCCGCGGCCAGGTAATGCCGCTGTAGGTAATCCTGGATATTTTCACCTTCGACGATGCATTGAGGGGCAAAGAGCCGTCCACCAAAGAAAAGAGTGAACATGGTCGCGGCGGCCAGTTTGGTGGCGTTCGTCGGCCAGATCATGCGGGGAAAAGGATCACCGTACGTGGCGTGTACGATGGCTGCCGCGGTTGTGGCAAAGTGATGCATGTCTAACCCGGCAACTTCAAGCGTCCACCCAGGTGCGCCATCCCCCCCGCTAAAACGGCTCCAGACATCCTGGTGAAAATCCACAATAACCTGCATGTCGTAAGCCAGCGCCTTTTCCAGCACTGCGGCAACATAATCGAGATAAATGTCATCATAAAGGCCGGGACCGGCATGCTCGATGGCTTCCCAGGTGACTAAAAAACGGAGGCAGGTTAGTCCCCAGGCACGCAGGCGTTCAAAGTGTTCCTCGGCTTCCTCTAGTGGAAAGGGACGCCCCACAAAAGAGACGTTGCGGTGCTCAAAAAATCCTTCACGGCGGTAGGTGGCGCCTTCCGGTATGCGGGGTACTTTGCTACTCCCGCTCAAATTGACGCCGCGCAGCATGACAGTGCGGCCGTGCTCATCTTTTAACCAGGGTTCGGCCATTGAAATACGCATTAGATACCCCTCGAATCTTCCAGGATCTCGCTGATCCACACTTGCAGCGGATAAATTATTTTACTCGCGCGGACGTGGGGCGCGTTTGCCCACCGTGGCGCCGTACACGACAAACGCAGTACTCCCATCAAGGTTAAGTGCCGGGTTGAGCGCGTCATCGTCAAAAGCGCCGATGGCACAGACACCACACCCTAATCCCTCGGCGGCCAGATAGAGGTTCTGACACACATGCCCGGCATCTAAGAAGAGATAGCGCAGGCCGCGCGCGCCGTAACGCCAGGTCATGCGTTCGGCCACGGCCACCCAGAAGAAGGTCACAGCAGAAGTGAGAATATGGTCTTGCTCATAGCATGCGCGGTATAAGCGCTGGGCAATGTCAGGATCCGCCTCATAAGGGAGCAGGGCGTGGCGTAGCGCCAGGTAGCGATAGATGCCTTTGCCCAACCCTGTGACCCGGTTAACCAAGAGCAATGTTTCAAACGCATGGCGTGCCCCGGCGGAGGGAACGGTACGCAGGGTGGCCGGACGCTTGGTCACCTGCCGTACCCCTTGAGTAGCCCAGAGGAGCAGGGCGAGTTCCTCTAAGGTGAGAGGCTGCTCAGCATAGTGCCGCAAAGTGCGCCGTTGGGCCATGATGTGCCACAAATCGGCGGCAGGTGGCTGAAGGTCTTCTATGGAGGGCAATGGGATCAGGGTAGCCTGAGGATCATAGGGCCATTCCAAAGGTGGCTGAGGCAAACCTTGGTGTTGAGCGGTTTCGCCTACGGCTTGAGTCAGGCGTAAAGCGGCGAGTACGGCTTCGGGGATCATAAGGCGCTCCTTTTAGCAAGAGGTTTGAGCATATGAAGGTTTGAGCATATGAAGGTAATACGGATGACGTTTTCGTGTAGGTGAGGCGGTAAAGCCAAGGTGTTCGTAAAGGCGGCGTGCGGTGAGGTTATTTGTGGCCACGATTAAGGCCAGGTGGCTTAGATGGAGAGCTTGAGCCAGGGTTCCCGCGAATTCGATCAGAGCCGTGGCAATTCCCTGACGACGGTAGGCTTCATGTGTCGCCAGATGGGCAATATAAAACGACCCCCGCGGGGCTTCGGACCGCAGGCTGAAGCCGGTTTGGACGAGCAGTCGCAGCCCGGTACGGACAAATTGCCACCCTTCGCGGAATGAATAGGCACGAAAGATCGGTCGACACAGTCCCAGGCTCAGGCGAAGCAACTCACGGGCCGGGAAGGCTACCAGCAACCCGGCGCGCTGTCCGGTAACCTCGGCCACATAACTGACGGTGTAACTCATGCGGTTGGCGGGGGAGATAAAGAAACCACGCATAACGCGGATGAGTCGTTCCTCATTGCCTAAACCGAAGAGTTCTCTTCCAAAGGCGTCCAGGGTGCTGGCGAGCAGGGGCGCTGCAAAATCGGCATCTTCGGGTTCAGCAGGGCGGATAACAAGACCAGGGGCGATCATAGGGCCGGGAGTTTGGGTTTGTGGAACACACGCTGATAAAGCCACTGAGCCAGAAAACGGCTCTCGGGGGTGCGTAACAGCCAAAGCCCCAGGCCGTAGATGCTGAGACCGATGCCCAGGGCGATGAAGAGAAGCAGGGCGGTATGTACTTGCTGGCTCCCCAGATACATCCAGAGCATCACCCCCACTGCCATAGCCAAGGTAGCCAGGCAGCTACGTCCTAGCGCATCCCACAGGGGGCGTAAGGGCAAACCACGCAGTCTGCGGTGCATGAAGTAGAACAGCCCGAGCATTTCCAAGAACGTGGCCAGGGAGTTTGCCAAGGCCAGCCCTCCATGGGGCATCCAACCAATTTGACGAAACCAGGATGCAAAAAGTAAACTCAACCCGATATTTAGGGACATTGCGATCACCCCTACGCCGACCGGGGTACGGGTATCATGTAGGGCGTAGAAGGCACGGCTGAGCACCTCAACCACGCTGTGCCCCACCAGCCCAA
>NZ_JBWGPQ010000043.1:0-16496 GCF_056331585.1 Thermanaerothrix sp. | reverse complement strand
AAATAGGTCAGGGCGAAGAAAATAAAGAGGGTAACGATGATCTGCAATAGGCGGTTGGCAATATATTTGAGCATCCCAACTCCTCAAAAGGTTTTTGAAGGAAGGATTTGAGTATCTTATCATGTTTTTTGAGATATGTCAGCCGAGGGTGAGGTAACAAATGTCCAATAATGAGGAGGATTTTTGACCCCTAAAACATCCCTTCTTACATCCAAGAGACAAAACGAGAGGTTGAGGGAGTGTCCCTCAACCTCTCGTTGTTCGCAGATGATGTTACTGCGCGGCCGGCTTGGCCAGGGTGGGCGCACCGTAGAGCCCGGAGCCGATGCCATCCAGCACCTCGGTGTAGGGGTATTCGAGGTTGCGGAAGGCGTCGTAAATCGGGTTGGTGAAGAGGGTGATGTAGGGCAATTCTGTGGCCAGGATGTTCTGGATCTCAAATGCCAACTCTTTGGCTTTGTTGATGTCGGTCTCGAGCAAGAAGGCATCGCACTTCTCTTTCAGCGCCGTGCTCTCATACCCGTAGGGGTTGGTAGGCACACCGCTGTCGAAGAAGGTGCAGATGTAATCCGGATAGATGCTCAAGCCCCAGCCCAGGATGAACATATCGTAATCGCCCGTATCATAGACGGCGGAGAGGATGTTGTTGAAGTTGGTCAATTCAGCGGTAGCCGGGATGCCCAACTGGCGCATCCATTGCTCGATGTAAACACCCGCGGTCGCGCGCAAGGGGTCATACCCCGCGGAGGGCGCCAGCAATTTGACCTCGGGGAATTTCTCGCCATTGGGCAGTTTCAAGCCCTGGCCGTACTCCACCGAACCGCCACGGGCTTCGTTCCAAGAGGGTTCCTTCTCCCAGGTGAAGCCGGCGTCTTTCAGGATCTGCACCGCCTTCTCCATACGGGTCTTGGTATCATCGCCGACGCACCACTTCGGCACATCAGGATTATGCCAGAAACCATTGCCCTCGGGTACCAGTGTGTAAACCGGCAGTACTGCACCCTGAAGGACGCGCTGGGCCAGGAAGTCGAGATCAATCATGCAGGCGATCGCTTGGCGCAACGCCTTGCCCGCCTCACCCTTGAAGTAAGAGCGGTTCTGGTTGAAGGCTAAGTAGCGGAAGCCGTTCTGCTTGTTCTCGACAATGGTAATGTTGGGGTCTTCCTTCAATTGATCTACAAAACCTTGCTGCAAACCGCTGGGGTTGAGCAGGAAGTCCACGTCGTTGTTACGCAACGCCAGCACCGCCGCATCGGGGTTGCCGTAGAGCGTATAGAGCGCGCTATCGAAGTAGGGGCCACTCTTGTACTCGAGGACTTTCTCGCCCTCGGGGGTGCCGTAGGCGGTGAATTCGTAGGAACCGTCTTCTTTATACTCACGGTAAGCGCCGTTGGCGTATTCTTCCACCACCGTGCCAATGAAGAAGTTCTTCTCGTTGACGCGGTTCTCGGCAAAGGCGCCCACTTCCCACTTCTCCAAGCGCCAAGCGCCAAAGGTGGGCTCGCCCTCGTTATCCAATTTATGCAGGATATCCACCGCTTCTTTGAGTTTGGCATCCAGTTCGCCCTTCTTGGCGTCCAATTCTTCCTTGGTCGCGGTGCCTTCCTTGACCGCTTTCTCCAGGTCGGCCACCTGCTGCTCAAGCGCTTTGTACTCGTCGCTGTTCACGATGGCCAGGGCATCGGCAATCTTGGGCTCCCAGTAAGCCTTATTGACAAAGGGCGACTGTAAGACGCCGTACTGCCACAGGGAAAGGCCGGGGATGGTGTTATAGTAGAACTTCACCGTCAACGGATCCACCGCCTCAACCTTGACCAGGTAGTCGGGATTATAGCCGGACTGCCAGTTGAGGCCGAGTTTGAATTTGAGGACGGTGTTGGCAGTGAAAGCGACATCCTCTGCGGTCACCGGGCTACCATCGCTCCACACCAGCCCATCCTTGAGTTTGACCGTGGCAACGTAGAGGTCACCTTCCTGGGTGAACTCGCTGGGGAAATCGGCCGCGACCGCGGGGATAAAGTCATAGCGCTGATCCGAGAGGGAGAACAGCGTTGGCCAGTGATAGATTTGCACCACGTAGTTCCAATAGGAAGCACCGACATCATCAAAGAGCGCCCAGACATTGGTGGTGGTCATGTCCTCCAGGGTGGCGAAGCGAATGACCGGGGCGCGCTCGGTCGTGGGCTGAGTGGGTTGCTCCGCCGGAGGTTGGGTGGGTTGCTCCTGCGCGGGGGGTTGCGTGGCTTCGGCCGGGGGTTGGGTCGGCGTGGCCTGAGCGCACGCAGCCAGCACCATGCTCGCGATCAGAAGCACGCTGAACACGAACAATAGGTGGCGTTTCATAACTCTCCTCCTTTATATCAAAAATGTGGGGGGTTTAAAAACGACGTGGGGAGGCCTTGGATTGTCCTCTCTCGACAGCCACCCGGTTCTGACCCTCCATTTTATTCGGGCAACGAGCCGGTGATTGCCAGTCTCTCATGACCTCTCCAGCCTCCAGCCTACCCATACGACTATGGGCAAAAAAAGTATAGCATAAGGGGAAAAAGTGCGTCAAGTCAATTCCCAAGTAAGACGTATTATCTCCGGATTTTCAGGTGGAGAATAAACCGCGCAACCCCTGCCAGCGCAACGGGGCCCCAGGTGCAGCCCAAAGGCTCTGCAACTCCCCTAACGCCGCCAGAGCGTGCAAGCGCTCATCCGCGGTCAGGGGCAAGGCGGCAAACTCAGCCTCGTCCAGCACCTTCTGTTGCCCATCAGGATAAACCAGCAGGTCCAGCGCTAGGTCAACATAGGCAATGGCCTCAACACTGATCTCCGCCGGGCAGGTGATGTTGGCGTACCAGGCCTTGAGCGCATCGGTATCACGGTCGTGGATTTCGAAGAGGTTATACCAGCGGTCACTGAAATAGGCTTCGAGAAAGCGATCTCCCGGGCGCAGAACAACGCCGAAAAAAGGCATTTCTTCACGGTCGAAAAAAGCCTCCACCAGTGCCCCTCGAGGATAACGCGCAACCACCCGCCCGCGGTAGCGCCACATCTCACGCCCGGTCACGTCCTTTTTGATCACCCATACCCATTCATCGGCGCTCATGCCTCGGCCTCCAAAGGCAGGATGCCACTCGGATCCAGGCTGAGGGTTAGAGACGTGCCGGGTTGAACCGGCTGGTGCAGTGTAAAACTCAGGCGTACTCCATCCCGACAGCGCAATATCATACGATAACCCTCGCCACGGAAAACCACATCCTCCACTGTTCCTTCAACATGGTTGGGGCCAGCCTGTCCTGGTTCAACCCGGCGCGCGGCGTTCGGGCGCACCAGCGCTGTGACCCTCTGCCCTTCCTGCCAAGACGTGGCGGCGGCGTCGGATGCCACGTCCAGCACGCCCAGGGGGGTTTCCAGCCGTAAAGGCTGCCGGCTTTGCACCCGCGCCGGGAGCAAATTGGTCAGGCCGAGGAAGCGCGCCACCCACGGAGTAGCCGGGCGGGCATAGACGACATCCGGTGGGCCAGCCTGTACCACGCGCCCCTGGTGGAGCAGAATCAGGCGGTCGGCGATGGCAAAGGCTTCTTCCTGGTCATGGGTGACGTAAATCGTCGGGATGCCGCTTTCGTGCAATAGTGTGCGCAGAAACTCGCTCAATTGCTCGCGCAAGGCGCGGTCGAGTGCTCCCAGGGGCTCATCCAGCATCAGCAAGCGCGGGCGTGGTGCCAGGGCACGTGCCAGAGCCACCCGCTGTTGCTCCCCACCCGAGAGATCCGTCACGCGGCGGCGGGCAAACTCCCGCAGGTTGACCCGCGCCAGGGCATCCTCGACGCGCCGCGCGATTTCATCCCGCGGCAGGCCCCGCATGCGTAGGCCAAAAGCCACGTTTTCGGCCACGCTGCGGTGCGGGAAAAGAGCATAATCCTGAAACATCAACCCGAAGTGGCGCTGATGCACCGGCACGGCGGCCAGATCCTCTCCCTGCCACAGCACCTGTCCCTGCTCCGGCACCTCCAGCCCGGCGATAATGCGCAGTAACGTGCTCTTACCGCTCCCCGAGGGCCCCAGCAGGCACACCGTTTCACCGGGTCGCACCTCGAACGAAACCCCGCACAGCAGGGGCTGGCCCGCGTAGGATTTCCAAATCTCCCTTACCTCAAGCATGTCCTTAACCTCGCGCGAATCACATCGCCGCTAATCCTACCATAAACCGCCCACCGCGGCGATCCATTCCTGCCCATGATATAATTCCCCCTGCTAAAACAAAATAGCGCCGGAAGCAGCGCTGCAAGCCAGGTGAGGGTATTTCTCTGGTGCCGAAGGTGGGAGTCGAACCCACACCCCTTTCGGGACACGATTTTGAGTCGTGCGCGTCTGCCAGTTCCGCCACTTCGGCGTGCGTTGTTACTTAGTATAATGAGAACTCGGTTCAGGGTCAAGGGATATTGACATGCGCTTGGGAATCATCGGTTTACCTCAATCCGGAAAGACCACGATTTTTAACGCCCTCACCCGCGGTCATCAGCCCACCGGCCTCTCCGCCGGCAAGGTTGCCATGCATACCGCGGTTGTGGATGTGCCCGACCCGCGCGTGGATCGTCTGGCGGCGATGTTCAACCCCAAAAAGGTCATCTACGCCAAAGTGACCTACGTGGATATTGCCGGCATCGAGGGCACGCGCAGTCAGGGGGGACTGCCCGGGCCGCTACTCAATCAACTTACCCAGATGGACGGCTTCATCCAGGTGGCGCGCTGTTTTGAGGATGAGGCTATCCCGCACCCGCTGGGCAGCCTCGACCCCCAACGCGACATTGCGGTCATGGAGAGCGAATTCATTCTCAATGACCTGATCGCGGTGGAGCGTAAATTAGAGCGGTTAAATGAAGAACGGCGCAAGGGCGCGCGGGATAAGGCTAGCCTGGAACGCGAGGTGGCCCTCTTCGAACGGCTGCACCAGGCCCTGAGCACCGAAACCCCGCTCCGCGACCTTGACCTCAGCGCCGAGGATGAACACCTGCTGGCGGGGTTCGGCTTTCTCACCCGCAAACCCATGCTAATCGTGCTCAACCTGGCCGAAGGACAAACGCCACCCACGGTCTCGTATCCCCACCGACGCAGTCAGGTGGTGGCGCTGCAGGGCAAGTTGGAGATGGACCTGGCTCAGTTACCCCCGGACGAGGCGGCAGAATTCATGCAGGCATATGGTTTGAGCGAGCCCGGGCTCAATAAGGTCATTCGTCTTTCCTATGAGTTGCTGGGGGTGCAGTCGTTCTTCACCGTAGGTCCGGATGAAGTGCGCGCCTGGACGGTGCGCCGTGGCGCCACCGCTCCCGAAGCCGCAGGCGAAATCCATACCGACATGCAGAAGGGCTTCATCCGTGCCGAAGTGATCAGTTTTGACGATCTGGTTGCCCTGGGAGGTATGAGCGAAGCGCGGGCGAAGGGAAAACTGCGCCTGGAAGGCAAGGAGTACGTGGTGCAGGACGGCGACATCCTGACGATAAGGTTTAGCGGTTAGAGAGATAACTGAAGGATCGCTCAAGGGCACGACACCCCTGAACGATCCTTCCCGTGCTAAAGCGCGGCACCCCCTGTTCACCGCGCGCCAGATGTCTTCCCCGGCTCAGGGCCACCAATCTTCACGCCGCCGCCGTTCCACATGGCGTTGTTGTAACAGCCGCTTGCGTTCGTCTTCTTCCAGCCCCTCTTCGATGCGCTGCACAAACTGCTCATACTCGGTGCGGGTCTGTGCATCCATGGCTGGTCTTACCTGGCTGAAGCGGCTCAGGATGGAACTCCGAGCTTCATGCCGCCGTCCCTCGCGCTCCAAGCGCAGTGCTTCCAGGCTGGCATCAGCCAGGGCCACCTTGGCATAACGCGCCAGTAAATCCTGGTTGACCGCCGCCGCGGCTACTTCATCCTGACTCACATAGGTAAACGTGCGCTCCGCCCGGGCTTCCAGAACGCCGTTCGCTTCATCCCGCGCCCGCACTAGGAAGGTGAGCGTAAGGTCCTTAGCCTCGGCATCCGGCGGCGTGGTGACCTCCAGATAGAGTTCCTGCGAGCGCTTCTCCGCCAAAGCACCGACGGCCAGACGCAGACGTCCATCTTCAAGGGTGTACCGCCAGCCGCCACACACATTGACCGTCACCCCTTTGGGTATGTCCACCGTGAGTTCAACCTCGCGCGCAGTGATCGTGATCAATTCTTTAAACTCACGGGCAAAGATGCTCGGGATATCCTGCGGCGTCTCAATGAAATGGAAGTTGCCATCCCCTTCCGTCGCCATGCGCTCCAGCAAATGCTCGTCGAAGTCCAGCCCAACCCCAAAGGTAGAGGTGGGTATCCCGCGCCGCGCCAGTTCGCGCGCATGATGCGTCAACGCCTCAGGATCCGTAATGCCCACATTAGCCAGGCCGTCGGTCAGCAAGAGGACGCGGTTAAGGTGTGCCGTGGTTGCGGCTTTAGCGGCCAGTTCGCACCCGGCCAGCCAGCCCCCGAAAAGGTCGGTAAAGCCCCCGCATTCCACTTGCCGGATGGCATCCAGCAGATGCTGACGGTGCGCGGGGGTCAGTGGGAGGCCGGGGCTGAGGATGTCAACTCGATCGTGATAAACCACAAACGCCAATTGATCGGTCTCCTCCAGGGTTCCAACCAGATACATCGCAGCCTGCTTGACGTAACGCAATTTTTCCCCGCTCATGGAGCCACTGCGGTCGAGCACCAGCGCCAGGTTTAACGGAATGCGTTGCCGGGTCTGGTGCGCATGCTCAGGGGCTGTAATGACGACTTCGACGACGCGGCGGGTTGGGGCTTCACGGGCAACAAGCATCTGATCGCCCTCAACATGCAAATGTAAAGGTGACTCAGACATGAGAACACTCCCCTTTCTGGTATTAAATTGAGTTAGACCGGTTTAGTTACTCCACACGAAACAGATGACGGGCAAACTCCAACAGTTGACGCACTCGCGAAACAAAGTGGTAGTCGCTGGATTCGCGGATGTGGATCTCCAGGCCCGGGACGATGGTGATGCGTTGCCAGCGGGCAAATTCATCCTCATCCGGCGCCAGCTCCTCCCGGCGCACCTTTCGCAACAATGCAGCGTGCGCCTCTTGGTAGGTTTGAGTTGAATCGGTCCTATCTTCCTCTCGGGTCACCCCCTTTTGCAAAGAACGAATGTAATCTAACGCACTCTGCCCTACTGGGCGACTTTCAGCCTCTTCCGACGGCGCCGCATAAGGGGTACGGGGCAAGGTCTCCAGCAGGGCACGGATTTCGGCACTGCTCAGCGAATTGACCAGGCGATGGATCTCCCGCAGGGGGAGAAAGGCCTCTTTGAGTTGGCGGATCAATTCCATCCGCTCAACGTGCTCATCGGTGTAGAGCCCGATGCGCCCCTCTTGCAGAGGTGGGGGAAGCAAGCCCTCCTCGATGTAAAAGCGGATCGTGCGCGGCGTAACCCCACAGCGTTCGGCCAGTTCATGAATCGTGTAGGTTCGTGCGCTCGAGTTTTCCATGGTTGTTCGTATTATAACAGTATTACGTAACGTTGTCAATAACCAATTTCTCAGTTTTACGTCATGGTGTCATAATTCCAAGGCGTAATACGAACAATTGTTCTATACCTATTGTCCATACGGCAAGGTCGTGGTAAAATCAAAACCAGAAAGCGTGGCTTCGGTGGTCATCCTGGAGTTGGCACGATAAAGGCGCGACCTTTTAACTGGGCTGATTTAATAACGTTATATCGCTACCGTCATCAGATAGCGTGTTTGGATAGCGTCCTGGCGCTGACGCGTGGCCGGCCGCTGGGATTCTGGGTCGTTTTGCGCCACCTGCGCCTGGAAGAGAACGCCTTCACCGCGGTCTTGCAACCTGGCGAGGGCCACCCTAACCTGATTGGGCAGGCCAGTCTTCGCAATGACCACACCTTTGGTCAGGTCACTTTTGTCCTGCCCGCTGTGTCCCCAATGACGTTGGTGGCGCGCTTAATGGACGAACTGGCACGCCAGGTGGGGCAACAGGGTGGATTGGGACTGCTGGCCGCTGTTGAGGACGAAAGCCCACTTTTTGAGGGCCTGCGCCAGAGTGGGTTTGCGGTTTACGCCCGCCAGCGCGTCTGGCGGCTGGGCAATGTACCGCCCAACGACGAGCCTGCGGGCGAATGGTTGCCCCTCACCGCGCTGGATGAGTTCGCCATCCGCAGCCTCTATCAGGCGCTAACCCCGCCGCTGGTCCAGCGCGCCGAGCCGTTCGGGGCGCATGGGCTGGCCGGCATGGTCTATCAGCAGGGTGGCGAACTGCTGGGCTTCATGGAAGCCCATTTCGGCCCGCGGGGCATCTTGCTCTACCCGCTGTTCCACCCAGAAGTGCGCCAGCCGGCGGCAGCACTGCGCTCCTACTTGCGCGGCCTGCACTTCTCGCTCGGGCGCCCGGTATATGTGGCCGTGCGCTCTTACCAGGCCTGGTTGGAAGACGCCCTGCGCGACCTGGGTGGCGAAGCGGTGGTTCAACACGCCTTGTTGGTGCGCCACCTGACCTTAGCCCAGCGCGCGCCGATCTTAGCGCCGGCCACAGCCAGCCGCGATAACCGTCAGCCGGCGCTGATGGGCCCCCTGCCGGAAGAAACGCGCCCCCTTCCGGCCCGGGTCGTTTTACCTGAGGGCGCCGTAACGCATGAATCCTATTACAATTGAGTTGCAACCTTGGAACGATTAACAGGTGATGAAGGACTATGACACAACTGCGAATTACCGATGACTTGCAAGCCTTGCTGGATGTCCTGCCGCCGCGGGTTGCCGAAGCCGTGGTGCGCGAGGATGACAGCGACAACTTACTGGAGATCATTCTCGACCTCGGGCGGCCGCCCATGGCCCGCTTTGTGGACCGTGAGGTCGTTCTGTTGGAGCAAGAGGTCACCCACGACGACATCCAAACCGTGGTCTCACGGGTGGGTGAGTTCGATGCCGATAACCGCGCCGGCCTTGAGCGCACCTTGCACCGCATCTCGGCCATCCGCAATCGCAAAGGGCACATTGTAGGCCTGACCTGCCGCGTGGGCCGCGCCGTCTACGGCACCATTGATATCATCCAGGACCTCATCGAGTCGGGCAAGAGCATCCTGCTCCTGGGGCGTCCGGGCGTGGGCAAGACCACTATGCTGCGCGAAGCAGCGCGCATCCTGGCCGAGAAGACCCGCGTAGTGATTGTAGATACCTCGAACGAAATCGGGGGCGATGGTGACGTGCCACATCCGGCCGTGGGTAAGGCGCGCCGCATGCAGGTGCCCACACCCTCGCTGCAACACGAGGTGATGATCGAGGCGGTGGAAAACCACAACCCCGAGGTCATCATCATTGACGAGATCGGGCGCGAACTGGAGGCTCAGGCCGCCCGCACCATTGCCGAGCGCGGGGTGCAATTGGTGGCTACTGCCCACGGGCGCACGCTGGAAAACCTGCTGCTCAACCCCACCCTCTCCGACCTGGTGGGTGGAGTGGAGTCGGTGACGCTTTCAGACGAAGAAGCACGCCGCCGGGGGACGCAGAAAACGGTGCTGGAACGCCGCTCGCCACCCACGTTTGACGTGCTGGTCGAGATTCAGGAACGTAACCGCTTACACGTGCACCCGGACGTGGCCGCCGCAGTGGATGCACTGCTGCGGGGTTACCCCATCCCGCCGGAGATTCGCTACCGCGACGAAAACGGCGAGATCCATATCGAACGCCCGGCGGCACCGGCCATGCCACGCCCCTTGCCGAGCGGGTTGCGCCGTGCCTTCGGCAACGCCACCGACTACGCCCCTGCCACCGGGCGCAGCTCGCGCCCCCCGGCCCAACCCGCCCCAACACCGGCGCCCGAGTATGAGCCGAGTCCCGCCACACCCCCGGCACCGCTGCCCACCATTCGCATTTACCCCTATGGCGTGGCCCGTAACCGTCTGCTGCAGGCGGCCAAACGCCTTGGGGTGCCGGTCATCGTCGTCCCTACCCTGGAAGAGGCGGATGTGCTGATGACCCTACGTACCTACTACCGCTCGCGCCAACAGCCGGTGATCATCGCCGAGGAACGTCAGATGCCCATTTATGTCTTGCGGGCCAACACCATTAACCAAATGGAGCAATCGCTGGTGGAAATGTTCAACCTGACCCCGGAAAACACGCCGGCGGAGTGGGAGGTCATCGCCGCCCAGACCCAAATCGCCATCCAAAGCGTCTTGAACGGCCAGCGCTATGTGGACCTGCCCCCGGCCTCAGCAGAGGTGCGCCGCTTTCAGCATCAAATGGCCCGGCAGTATAACCTAGTCTCGCATTCCTACGGCAAAGAACCCAATCGCCGCGTGCGCATCTTCCGCGATTGAGTCCGCCCACGCGTTCTGATCGGGAGCATTCGACCGTGTTCATCACCCTCGAAGGGCCGGAAGGCAGTGGCAAGACCACCCAGGCACGCGAACTGGCTGAGTTTTTACGCCAGCAGGGCTACGCCGTGCTCACCACGCGCGAGCCGGGTGGCACCAGCATCGGCGACCAGGTGCGGGCGATCCTGACCGATCTGCAAAATGCGGCCATGCATCCCCGCACCGAAATTTTGCTCTTTTTAGCCGCGCGGGCACAGTTGGTTGAGGAAGTAATCCGTCCCGCCCTGGCGCAGGGAACGCTGGTGCTGTGTGATCGCTACGCCGATTCCACCCTGGCCTACCAGGGATATGGGCATGGCGTCTCCCTTGAGATCTTGCGCACCCTGCTGGCCTTTGCCACCGGCGGCCTGATCCCCGACCTCACCTTTCTGTTGGACATAGACCCCGAAGTCGGTCTGCAGCGGCGGCGCAGTGCCGGGCAGTGGAACCGCCTGGACGCCTACGATCTGGATTTTCACCGCCGGGTACGCCAGGGCTACCTGGAACTGGCGCGCCAGGAACCCCAGCGCTGGATCATCGTCGATGCCTCGCAGCCATTGGCGGTGGTACAATCTACCTTACGCCACGTGGTGCTAGAACGCCTGCAGCACCCCACCGCTTCGGCAAGCCTGACGGAAAGAAAGGACTCCGCTGCATGAAGAACGTTCTCTGGTTGTCAATCCTTGCGCTTATCCTCAGCGCGTGTGCCCCGGCCACCCCGGCACCAACCGCCACACCGACCCCCGCCCCGACCGAAGCCGCTCCACCCACCGAGTGCCGGGTGGTAGATCTGTTCCCAAGCCCTAAGAATCCGGCTGATCTGAAACTCCCCCCCATCAGCAAGGATGACCACCGACGCGGCGCCGATCACGCCCGGGTGAGCATCCTGGAGTACAGCGATTTCCAATGCCCGTATTGCGGCCTGGCAACGGGCTTTCTCAAAGATTTTGAAACTCAGCATCCTGAGGAAGTTCGGGTTGTTTTTCGCCACTTTCCGCTGAATTCGCACGACAAAGCCCAACTGGCGGCGCAGGTCGCCGAGGCGGCGGCTTTGCAGGGCAAGTTCTGGGAGATGCACGACCTGCTCTTTGAACAGCAGCAATCCTGGGCCACCCAGACCCCGAACGAGTTTGAAACCTGGGTGCTCCAACAGGCGGCCACACTAGGATTGGATGTCCAGCGCTTGGCGAAGGACATGAAGAGCACGGCCATTGTGGATAAAGTCAAGCAAGCCTATCAAGCGGCGCTGGATCTCGGGCTCAGCGGCACGCCCTCGCTATTCATCTTCCTCGATGACCAACTGATCTTCACCCCCACCGACCGCGTGCCTTACGATACCCAAACGCTCAATCTCATTCTCGACTTGCACAAATTGCGCGATCGTCAGTACAAGCAATGTCCGCCCATGGTCATCAACCCGAGCAAGCAATACACCGCTACGCTTAAGACCGAAAAAGGCGATATCGTCATTCGCCTCTACGCCGATAAAGCGCCCTTCACCGTCAACAACTTTGTCTTCCTGGCGCGCAACGGTTGGTACAACAACATCACCTTCCATCGCGTGATTCCCGACTTCGTCGCCCAAACCGGCGACCCTACCGGCACCGGGCTGGGCGGGCCCGGTTATCAATTCCCGGATGAGATTGATCCCAATCTCAAATATGACCGGCCGGGCGTGGTCGGTATGGCCAACGCCGGCCCCAACACCAACGGCAGCCAATTTTTCATCACCTATCAGGCGCTACCCAACCTGGATGGCAACTACACCATCTTCGGCGAGGTGATTGCGGGGATGGAGGTCCTCAAAGCACTCACCCCGCGCGACCCCGATCAAAGTCAGGGCCCACTCCCCTCCGGGGATAAAATCCTCAGTGTGACCATCACCGAGCAATGACCGATTCGCCTTCACCGTCTTCAATGCCCTCGTCCTGGCAAAGCGTGCTTTTTCTCATCTTCAGCAGCCTTGGGGTTCTGTTGGGGCTGGGCGGAGCCGCTGTGCTGGCGTTTTTGGGTCTCCTGGCGCTGGCAGCCGGTGAAACTGAGGGCGTGCAACAAGCCACCGGCGCCATAAGTCTAGCCGCCGCGGCGCTCCTGGTCGCCGTGGTGTGCCTGCCCGGGGTGATGCACTCCTATCGGGCTTGGCGCGGACAGCCCCACCCCATGCGCTCGCTAGGGCGCTGGTTGCCTGCCCTGACCCTGGGCATGCTCCTGTGGCCGCTGCTGGTCACCTTTTACAGCGCCCTGGAAAAGGTTGCCGTTGCCTGGTTGCTCTTGCCCCCCCTGCTTTTGGTAGGGGCGCTGGTGCCCTTGCTGTGGTTTTTGCACCTCGGGGCTCACGGACTGGCTCTGGAGTGGGAAAGCGATTGGTGGGGTACGATCAGCACCAGCCTGGTGGTGACCATGCCGCTGATCCTGATCGTGGAGGTGGGCCTGTTTATGATCTTGGGCCTGATGGCTATGGCCTGGATTGCTGCACAGCCCGACCTGGCACAGCAGTTACAGGAGCTACTCTCCACCCTGGAGACGGTAGATCCACGCGTTTTGGAAGCCTACCTTCAGGATCTCTTCGCCCAGCCCGGCGTCATCACGCTGACCCTACTCCTGGTGGCAGGGGCGATCCCGCTGATTGAGGAACTGCTCAAACCGCTGGCGTTGTGGACGTTTGTGGGACGCAAGATCACCCCAGCCCAGGGATTTCTGCTCGGTGTGTTGTCCGGGGCCTGCTTTGCCCTGCTGGAAAACCTTAGCGCCCTCAGCGGCATCGCCGGGATGGGTAGCCTGCCCACCCTGATCGGGCGCCTGGGCACTGGCCTGCTCCACATGACCACGACCGGGCTGGTGGGCTGGGCATTAGCCGCCGCCTGGCAGGGTGGCAGCCTCTGGCGCGTCGTCAGCGCCTACCTGCTGGCCGTGGCTTTGCACAGTCTGTGGAATACGTTTGGCTTGCTGCTGGGCATCGGCACCCTGTTCCCGCTCCCAGAGAGCACAGCCTCGCCTCTGGCTCACCTGAGCAACTTAGCCCCGCTTATCTTGGGGCTGTTGGGCATGCTTAATTTGATCTTCATTGTGGCGGCTAACCGTTACTTGCGCCGCTCTGCCACCCCCTCGACGGCATCCGCATCG
This sequence comes from Thermanaerothrix sp., assembly GCF_056331585.1. Classification (NCBI taxonomy): domain Bacteria; kingdom Bacillati; phylum Chloroflexota; class Anaerolineae; order Anaerolineales; family Anaerolineaceae; genus Thermanaerothrix; species Thermanaerothrix sp. The sequence goes on along the minus strand of NZ_JBWGPQ010000043.1, from coordinate 2,989 downwards.
CCGCCGAAGGGTTGAAATCTCACCTGGAAGGTGCACCGTGGACTGGATTTCCTTCGGCATTGATCTGATCCTGCATTTGGATCGCTACCTTGACCTGATTATCCGCAGTTTTGGCTTGTGGACGTATTTGATTTTGTTCATTGTGATCTTTATCGAAACCGGGCTGGTGGTCACGCCGTTTCTCCCCGGTGATTCGCTCCTGTTTGCCGCCGGGGCCTTTGCCGCCAAGGGATCGTTCAACATCTCACTACTTTTCTTCATGCTCTGGCTGGCAGCCGTTCTGGGCGACACGGCCAACTACTGGATTGGCCACTACGTCGGCCCACGCGTCTTCCGCGAGAACGTGCGCTGGCTCAAGCGCGAATACCTGGAACGCACCCAGGCCTTTTATGACAAGCATGGTGGCAAAACCATCTTCCTGGCGCGCTTCATCCCCATCATCCGCACCTTTGCCCCGTTTGTAGCCGGGATCGGTCAGATGCGCTATGGTTATTTCATCACCTATAACATCATTGGGGGCCTGGTCTGGACGGCCTTGTTTATCTTCGGGGGCTATTTCTTCGGCAACCTGCCGTTTGTGAAGGATAACTTTTCTTTCATCATTATCGCCATCATCCTGATTTCGGTGCTGCCGGCGGTAATCGAAGCATTGCGCAACCGACGGGCAACTGTTCCAGCGGCTCAACCGAAAACCTCGGTGGAACAATAGGGTTATATTTAAGCAATGGAACAATCTCTTCAACATTCGGCTCAACCAATCATGACCCGCGAGCAGTTACAAGCCCTACTGCGCTTTCTGTACAAACACCTCACCCGCACCGAGTTCATCGGCCTGGAACATCTGCCCCGCGAGGGCGGGGTTCTGGTGGTGACCAACCACATCAGTCGCCTGGACGTGCCTCTGCTGTTCATCAACCCGGTGCGTCCGGATATCACCGCCCTAGTGGCCGATAAGTATCTGCGTTACCCGCTCTTTCGCTTCATGGTCGAGGTAGCCGAGGCGATCTGGATTGACCGTTCCAAAGCCGACTTCACCGCGCTTAAACAAGCTGTGGAGGTCCTACGTTCGGGGCGTGCCCTGGGCGTTGCGCCGGAGGGCACGCGCAGTTCGACCGGCAAACTCTTGGAAGGCAAAGCTGGCACGGTGCTGATCGCCCAAAAAGCCAACGTGCCCATTGTACCGGTCGGATTGGCCGGCACCGAAAAGGCGCTCAAGAGCCTGCTGACTCTGCGCCGCGGCAAGATCACTGCCCGCTTTGGCCCCGCCTTCCGCCTGCCACCGCTCAATCCGGCTAATCGCCAGGAAGACCTGCGCCGCCAGACGGACGAGATCATGTGCCGCATCGCGGTCTTGTTGCCCGAAAGTTATCGCGGCTACTACGCCGACCACCCACGGGTCAAAGAACTGGAAGCCGAGGGCAACCCACCCCCACCTCAAGAGATCGTGCGGTTGTAATCCCGGCGGGGAAACCCTCTCGCCCTACCCCGTCTGCCCCGACCCACCGGCGCGCCGTATTGGAAGCACTGCTGGTCACCTTCTTATGGTCCACCTCATGGGTCTTAATTAAACTGGGGCTCCGGGCGGAACTCCCTTCCCTGACCTTTGCCGGATTGCGCTATTGCCTGGCCTTTCTCTGTCTCTTGCCCTGGCTGTTAATCTCGCCCCAACACCGGGCCACCCTGGGCACCTTCTCCTATCGCGATTAGGCGCAGTTATTGCTCTACGGGATGGTCTTCTACGCCCTGGCGCAGGGCGCGCAATTTTTCAGTCTGGGGCTACTCCCTTCGGCTACCGTCTCGTTGATGCTGAACCTTTCGCCCTTAGCCGTCGCCGCGCTGGCCGCCACATTGACCCGCGAACGCCCCAGCGGGTGGCAGTGGATAGGCATCGGGCTTTCCATGGGCGGGACATTGCTTTACTTCCTGCCCCTCAATCTCGGCGGCGCGAAAGCAATGGGGCTACTGGTGGCTTTGATGGGGATGCTGGCAAATGCATTGTCTTCATTGCTGGGGCGGGTGATCAACTCGCTCCGCAGCCTCTCTCCTCTGCTCGTGACCACCCTCAGCATGGGCTTGGGATCCTGGTCACTACTGGCGGCCGGGCTGCTCTGGCAAGGATCGGCCTCCCTGGGGCTGGTTCAGTGGGCGATCATCACCTGGTTGGCGGTGGTCAATACCGCCGTTGCCTTCACCCTCTGGGACCATACCCTGCAAACGCTGAGCGCGGTGGAATCCAGCCTGATGGCTAATACCATGTTGCCCCAAATTGTACTCCTGACCTGGCTCTTCCTGGGCGAAGGGGTGGACCTGAAAGGAGTGATCGGGCTGATTTTGGTGACCTTAGGGGTGGCGCTGGTGCAATGGCCGCTTCCATCCCGCACGGTTAAACGTCCCTTCTCGCCAATCACCTCGGATTAGTGCAAGGTGAGCGCACAGCCATAGGCCAGCGTTTCTTTGATCTCGGGAGCACGCCCGGCCAGCAGCGCCCGCACAGTCTCATCCACATAGGAACGAGTAGGCGTGCGCTGACGGAAGGTGACATCATCGAACGCGCCCTGGTACCGCAGGATGCCCTCGGCATCAATAACAAAGAAATGCGGTGTGGTTTGCACCTGGTAGGCTTTGGCCACTTGCTGGGCAGCATCTTGCAACACCAGCGGCAGCCCGCGTTCTTGTGCCGCCTGCCGCAATTGGTCCGGGGTCTCTTCCAAAACGGAGGCAATCGGCAACAGCACAACCTGCTCACCCCACCTGGCAGCATGCGCCATCACGTGGGGATCGGTGCGCTGGCACCAGGCGCATTCCGCGGACCAGAAATACAGCACGACAATTTTGCCGCGCAGGCTCTCTAACGACCACTGCCGACCTTCCAGGTCGGGCAACGAGAATAACGGTGCTGGATAATCCAGGGCAATCGTGGGTGTCATGGTTCGTAGCCCTCCCATTCAGTCCAACGACCGAAGCAAGGTTCCTTCAGAGTGGTAAAATT